>NC_008539.1 GCF_000196235.1 Arthrobacter sp. FB24
CTCCCGGGGTCAGCGTTCGTACTCGGTCTGGTGTTGTCGTTGTTGGTTCACTGTCCCGGGTTGGGCTTTCGTGCCGCCGGCCGGTGGGGCTGCGGTGCCTGGTTGTGCGGGGAAATCAGCGTTCATGAGCCGTTGCATCTTTGCCATGCGGGAGTCGATGTCGGCGGGGGTTTCGGGCTGCGCTGGTTCTTCCGGTTTCGCTGCCTCGGCCATGAGTTGGTTAATACGTGCCGAGTCCGTCAGGGCGGCTTTCAGGGCGTCGGCGTGTTTGAAAGGCTCCGCCAGGGCTTTGTCTGCCTGTTCGACGTGGGTGAGTGCATCTTGCCGTCGTCCTTCGACGTCGGCTGCCAGCTTCGGGAGGGATGAGACTCTGTTTTCGAGCTGTCTGATGGTGCCTAGATCGGCGGACAGCAGGCTGCGGCGGGCTATTTGTGTGGTTGCCCTGGGCACTCCCTCGATGCGTATTTCGACGGTTGCCCGGTCAAGGTCCCTGGCCGGCATGAGGCGGGCACGGAGTTCATGGCCGCCAAGGGTGGCGATCGTTCCCAGCTCGTCGTAGCCGTAGAGGTTCATGAGCCGGTGGCCGTGTTTGCCGGCCCATGCCCGGACCGCTTCGGCGGCATCCCCGCGGTTGTCGAGGAACGTTCCTTCGATGGTGGCTTTGAAGGCATCCGCGGTGGTGTCGAGGGTCCGCGCTGCTGCTGCCTGGATCAGGGGCAGGTCCTGGGCGGCGGCGTCGGCTGCCGATTGTTCACCGCGTTTGGTGTGTGCGACAGCAATCATATTGCGGTTGTAGGCCCGGTCCAGGCGGCTCAGGCGGGCTAGTTCCTGGTCGGCGACGGCTTTTTCCATCACCAGCGGGTTGCCGCTGGTGATGGCTTTGGCCTGGGCGAAGTTCAGGGTGTTGTCACCGATGTCCTCGATTTCGCGCACGTCCAGGCGTCCGCGCATGATCTGGTTGATGAACCGGGACTTTCTTTCAAGTCCCTGCCACATGAAGGAATCGAAGGATTCCTTGGTGACGACCTGGGAGATGCGGACCTCGGAGTTCTGGTTGCCTTGGCGCAGAATGCGGCCGTGGCGTTGTTCGACGTCGGAGGGCCGCCAGGGGGCGTCCATATCGACCAGGTGCACGGCGCGTTTTTGAATGTTGGTGCCAACACCCATTTTTGAGGTCGATCCCATCAGCACGGCGATCTGGCCGGAGCGGGCGGCGGCGAAGAGCCGGCCTTTCTCGGTGTCATTCTTGGCTTCGTGGATGAACCGGACCATGTGTTCGGGCACGCCGCGGCGCCGTAGCTGGTCTTTGAGTTCGCCGTAGACGTTCCACCGGTCAGAGGGTGTGCCGAAGTCGCAGAACACCAGTTGCAGGGCTCCGGGCACGGGGTCCGGTTCTCCGGTTTTCGGGTCGGTGTAAATGCGGTCCTTGTGTTCTTCGTACACGCTGGCCAGCAGGTCAGCGGTGGCGCTGATCTTGGTGGACCCCTGCTGGGACAATGCGGGGTCAACGAGTCGCATGTCCAGGGCGGCCTTCCGGCCGTCCGAGGAGACTTTGAGCATGTTGTCTTCCTCGGCGTCCACGAGCTTTTGCTGGATGCGGTCCACCCGCTGGCCGATGTCCTGGATGTACTCCCGCAGTTCCGGGCTGGGTTCCACGGTGAGCATGTTCGGCTGCCGCAGCCCGTCCCCGTCCCGTGCGGCGAGGGCCGGTACGGGGAGCTTCAGGTCCTCGGCGGTCTTCACGTCCGCGAAGGTGTGGAACATCTTCAACAGTTCGGGGACGTTCTGGAATTTCGCGAACCGGCTCTTGAGTTTGAACCGGTCGCCGCCGGCGACGGAGAGTTCCATTTCCTCGACGACCTGCCCGAAGGTTGCTGCCCAGGTGTTGAAGTCCTGGATTCCGGCAGCCTGGAGCAGGTCCGGGCGCAGGTAGCGCTGCATGACGTACATTTCCGTGACGGAGTTGGCGATGGGTGTCGCTGTGGCTCCGGTGATCACCCGCCGGCCCTCGCGCTGGCGCAGGAACTCTGTCTTCATATGCAGGTCCGATGCACGGTTGGAACCTTGGATTCCGGCGCCGGGGATGTTGCTGGGCGTCTCCAGGTTCTTGTAGTCGTGCAGCTCGTCCACCACGAGGTAGTCAATGCCGGTTTCCTCGAAGCTGATTCCCGGATCGGCGGCGGTATCGAGCTTGGCTTTGAGGCTTTCCTCCCGTCCCAGGACCACCTTTTCGAGCCGTTTGACGATGCTCGCGCTGGGCTGTCCGTTGACCTGGCCGCTGTCCCTGACTGCTTCCAGCTCGGCCCGCGCCTGGGCGACTTCGGCCCTCATGTACGAGACTTCCGCTTCGGGGCTGAGGCTCACGCGCTGGAACGCGGTGCGGGTCATGACGACGGCGTCCCACTCGTTGGCGGCCGCGCGGGCCACGAACTGCCGGCGCTTATCCCCGGCAAGGTCATTCGAGGATGCTGCGAGGATCCGGGCCTGCGGGTAGATCTGGAGCCATTCGCGGGCGAACTGTTCGAGCATGTGGTTGGGGATCACGACGGCGGGCTTGTTGACCATACCCAGACGGCGCAGTTCCATCACGCCCATGACCATCTCGGCGGTCTTTCCCGCCCCGACCTGGTGGAACAGGCCCACGGCAGGCTCCGAGAGCATCCGGGCCACGGCCGCGCGCTGGTGCGGGCGGGGGGAGAAGTCCTTGGCCATCCCGGGCAGCGTCAGCCGCTCCCCCTCGGTGGTGTAGTCGCGCAGCACGATGGAATTGAAGCGGCGGTTGTATTCGCCGATGAGACGGGTGGCCCGTTCGGGTTCTTCCCATACCCATTCACTGAAACGCTCCTGCAGCATCTGGGCTTTTTCCTGGGCCGCTGCGGTTTCTGTGGGGTTCAGGATGCGGCGCTTGTCCTCTCCTTCGTCCGTGACACGCACCGGGCGCTGTTCCAGGACCTGCTTGAGGACGTCGGAGGCGGGCATCCGCTGGGTGCCCCAGTTGCTGGTGGCGGCCAGGGTGTGGCGGTTGGCTTTGACGTCCCACATGGAGCCGGCTGCGTTGGAGACGGTGGCGTAGGGGTCGTTGAGGATTTCCCGGACAAATTCCTGGTGGGTGTCTGCGTCGATCCAGACCGCACCGAGGCGGGCTTCCACCTCATCCATGCGCAGCGGTTCCGGCATGGCTTCGGTGAGGGCCTGGACGTTGACGGCGAACCGATCATCGGAGAGCGCGGCTGCCTGGGCAATTTCAAGCTTCTCCCGCACGTTCCCGGAAAGGTATTCGGCCCGGGTCTGGAAACTCTCCCCGGTGCCGGGGATCTGGTAGATGCTCTCCCCCATGGCGGCCCGGGCGTCATCAGCACTGATGCCCAGCAGGGATGCTGCGTAGTCCAGGTCAACCTCGCCCACGGTGTCGAGGGTGACGGTGAGGGCTTCTTCTGCCGTGTCCACGCCAAGGACCGGTCGGCGCGGCTGGACCTGACGGGTCGAAAGCAGGGCGGCCGGTGCAGCTGTCTGCGTCGCTTCATCGAAGTTTTCCAACGCCATTACCAGAGGACCGAACGGGTCGCGGGAGACGATGGAGACTGCCTTGGGCGTCATGCGGGCCTGGATGGGCTCCTGCGTCTCTTCATCCACGCGCCCTGTATTCCGGAGCGTGTAGCGGTTGATCGGCCCGTAGGTTTCCGCGTACCGGCCGTAGGCGCTCTTCAGTTCCTCACGGAGCCCATCAATGCCGGCGGTGTCCTCGCGGCTTTCGGCCTCTGCGGTGAGCAGCAGCCGGGCGCTGTCGCGCAGCCCCAGCAGGGCCCTAAGTTCAGCGGCCTGGGTCTTCGGTACTGCCAACTCGGTGTGTGAGCCTTTTTCGACAACGGTAAAGCCGCTGTCAGCGGCGCTGATGTGGCCGTCCCACTCATGGGCGGCCGCCGGAACATAGGCGGCCCGCTGGCGCTCCTGGTCAGCGGTCCGCTCGGTCATCATCATTCCGGCGGTCCGGGCCTCGCGTACGACGTCGGCCAGGGCCGCGTTCAGCCGTTCCGGGACGGCGGAGAGCTCATCGGTGGTGAGCTGCAGGGTTTCGGCCCCGTACATGCCGTGGCTGACGTGCAGTTCGCCAAGGAGCCGTGCGGGGTATTCGTCGAAGTAGGAGTTCAGGCGGGTGATGGTTCCGTCGATCTGGCGGGCCGTGACGGTTTCCCAGAGGGTGGATGCCGGTTCCTGCCCGGGTTCCCGGCGGCGGAAGATCAGCAGGTCCGTCATGGCATCGGTGCCTGCAGCCTTGCGGTGTGAGCCGGTGGGTAGCCGGACGGCGCCCACGAGGTCGGCCAGCTGGTTCATTTCCCGGCGGGCTGAGGGATTTGTGCCGTCCAGGGTGAAGCTGGACGTCAGCACGGCGACCATCCCGCCCGGGCGGGTCAGTTCCAGGGATTTGAGTATGAAGTGGTTATGGATTGAATGGCCGCCGGCGTTGTGGCGGGGATCGTGCAGGGTGACGTTCGCGAAGGGTACGTTGCCGATAGCCAGGTCGAAGTGCCCGGTCGGCAGCTTGGTATCGGCAAAGGACTCGGCCCGGACGGTGGCCTCGGGGTAAAGGGCCTGGGAGATGGCCGCGGTGGTTGGATCCAGTTCCACACCGGTCATCTCGGCGGCATCCGGGGCGAAGCCCATGAAGGTGCCAACACCGGATCCCGGTTCCAGAACAGCGCCCCCGGTGAAGCCGAGCTCCTGGACGGTGGACCACATGGCCTGCACGTAGGCGGCGTCCGTGTAGTGGGCGTTGATCGTGGTCCTGCGGGCCGCGTCGTACTCGACCTCCCTCAGGAGGCTGCGAAGATGCTCACGGTCCCCGGCATATTCCTCGCGGGACTCATCGAAGATTTGGAAGACGCCTTGCGCTCCCCAACTCCCCCACCGCCCCAGTGACGCTTTCTCAGCCTCCGTGGCCTGGCGGTCCTCGCTCTGCAGCGTCCGCAGTACTTCAAGGGCTGCCAGGTTCGCCCGGATGCGGCTGCGGGCACCCGATGGTGCCAGGTCGTCCTGGGATGAGGGGCGGAACCTGTCGGGATCGGTGGCTAGAGTTGCTCCCTGAGCCTCTGCACCTCGGCCATAAACTCCAGGTGTTCCTGGATACTCGGGTTCACGTACTCGTCCTCCTCGTCCTCCGTCTCCGGTGGCGAGAGCAGGTCGTAACGGACGATCTCCTCGGCCTGGTTCCGCGCCGCGTTCAACCGGCCGACCTTCTCCAGATACCCCTCGCCCTGAGGATCCGGTCCCGCGATCTTCAGCAGCAACCCGTCCACCTGTTCCTGGGCTTCCTCCCCCAGCTTGGTGAAGAAGTCCTCCGGGTCCTGGATCTGGCTGTAGCGCGTCGGACTTGCTGCCTTCCAGGCTTCCTGAGCCTGCCTGCCGTACTTGTTCATCACGATCCTCCTCTGGTGCCGCCCACAGAGCCTCAAAGCTCAGCTGACCATCTACTTGCTTCTTACGCCCTGCCATGACCGAACCCCTCTACTGAAAATATTTCAGTATTCACGGTAGTCGGGTTGAAGGTGCATTGCCTTCCACGATGCGCGGATCGGCAGCGCGGCGACCTTGGGTTGATAATTCTGTCTAGACGGAATTATTTTTTTAGACGATCTCGTATCGCTTCATCAAGGAAGTCTGTAATCGTGATTCCGTATTCCTCGATGTAAGCATCCATTTCGTCGCGGAGGCCGATCTCGATCTTGGATGAAAACGGCTCCATCCTTCTCTTGCCTCTCGGCCGGCCCGGGCCCGGCCCTCTCGTACCAACAGGCTCGAGATTTGCCTGGGCCGACCGCGCCTCGACAACGGGCTGCACATCAGGCCTCAACGATGGTGCTTCCGCTCTAGACGTTAGGACATCAACAACATCGCCCGCTGGCGCCTTTCGAATGGATGACTTTCTATCGACGGCCATCTACTTCTCCCCATCCAAGTACCGTGCGTGGGCGACAAACTTCTCTGTCATGATGGCCGCTCCCCTGCTGTTGATTTTTGTCAGCGGCGCCCTACTGCTGATGGAATCCTGCATCGCCGTCCTAAGGGGCAGGTGCGGATCCATCACGTCGCTGCCATACTCCGCTTCCAGTTCGCCGATCTGGAACGCGTGCTCGCCGGTCAGTGGTGAGCTGGTTTTGTTGATGATGATGCCGATGAATTCCAGGGCAGGGTTCAGGTGAGGCAGCGACTGCACCTTCTTGACCGTTTCCAGGAATTCAGTCACTCCCTTGACGGAGAATGCGGCCGGCTCGGTCACAACCACGACTCGGTCAGCCCAGATCAGTCCATTCAGGGTTAGCCTCCCGAGAGCTGGCGGCAAATCAATGAGGACGTGGTCGTACTCTTCTAGTTCCTCTGCACCCCAAGCGGCAGCCTTGAGCCGCATCTCAGGAGTCATTATGCTTTCGGACTCCAGCCGCGCCAGCGACTCGGAACTCGGGATCAGGTCAATGCCAGCCCACGAGGTCGTGGTGATAGCTTGCCCGAGAGTACCGGCCTCCCCGCCGTAGAGGACGTCAAAAATGTCAAACTCTCCAGCCCCCTCAAGCGCGTCTGTGACGTTGGCCTGGGGATCCAGATCGATGACTAGAACTTTCTTGCCGATCAGCCGGAGCCCGGTGGCAAGTCCGAGGGTCACTGACGTCTTGCCCACCCCGCCCTTTCGGTTGCCTATGGCAGTCACTTTCATGTTGCTCCTTCGTTTGAATACAGACTGACAGATTGATAGATGTACGTCAATCTATCAATCTGTCATGACAGAATTATTTATGTAGTAAAAAAATTTCCATACTACGCGCGCTATGCCTCGTGCAGGTCTGCAGTCCACGGTCATCCTCTGGCATCGACCGACGCGCCCTCCTGAAATCTAAAGGCTCTGATGCAACGTGGCTCCTTCAAAGCCGGCAAGGCCCGATTGATAGACGTGCATCAATCCGTCAATCTGTCATGACAGAATTATTTAAATACATGGTTTACGCCGCCATAGCTTGATCCTCTCAACGTTCTGGGTCAGGCTCCGCCGCACAAAGAACATCGTTGCCGCCGAGCCAATTTATACCGGCAGTATTTGTTAAAGGTTCCATGATCGTGCAGAGCTTCAGGCCACTCGCCACAACGTCCCACCCCAATCCAGTTCACTTTCGGAGGGAGGGATCCAGTAGAGGTCCGATTCGCCGTCTTCCACTTCGTGTTCTGCAAGTTCAGGTACCAAGTTCCTGTCCAGCCATGCGTGCCAGGCCGCGCGCTGCAGTCGATGCCGGCGGATCTGCTCTGCTGCATCGTCAAGCGCCCCGAGCCGGCGGGCCAGCGCGGTAAGGCTTGTTGCGGCCGTAATTGCCCATTGTCCGTGCCGACGTTCGATCATGTTGTAGCTGCACATGACACCCAAGGCCGATTCAACGGCTGTACGACTGAGACCTGTAGACCGGACGATTCCTGCCGTGGTCGGGGAGAGGCGTCCGCGTTCGATAGATTCGTAGACCAAGGCAGCGGCGTCACCCAGGGCCCGGAACACAGGGCGGATGCCATGGATTTTTCCGCTGCGCCAGGAGAGTTCCCGGGCAAGTTGTTCAAAGTGCCGAGGGAGCTGGATCACGTATGCATCAGCGTTGCGGCCGCGGGCATCGGAGACTTTAGTCAGGATGCCATCTGAGGCTTGTTCGAGCGTCCGAAGGAGCCTGGCGACGGTGCCATGGTGTTTGCCCATGGCGGTAGCAAAAGTACGGCAGCCTACATCCAACAGATCGGTCTCCATGGTTCGCATGTAGCCAAGTACGGCCCGGAGCAGCAGGCGCAGGCTAAGGCCCTCGCGGCCGTGTTCTTTCAGCCGGTGGTCTAAGACTGCGTAGAGGACATTTTCGAGATCGTTCACGAGCTGGTGTGTGCCAGCCTTGCTGCTAGGTCTGCTGGCCCCCCCTGTGGGTTTTGGAGGGCTTGTGTCGTTAATACGGGTAGTCCTTTTCCCTGTTGGCGGGGTTCCCCGTTTTTGGATCCACCGGCAGGCCTCGGCCCACTCTTTGTCGATCAGGCGTTCCTGCCGGTCGGTGTTGGCATAGAGGGCCGCGAGGCCGGGGAACTGGCCGCCCAGCTCGAGGCGAACCTGATCCAGGGTCCAGCCACAGGCGGCGAAGTGGTTCAGCACCGCCATGCGGGCCTCCGACGGGCTGGCGTACTTGGCCGTGTCGTACAGGCCTGTACGGGCCAGCACCCGCAAGGGGGACTGGCTCCCACCGAAGGGAACGGGGGAAATACCGTGCGCCGTCGCGGTGGCGACCATCTTGGCGGCGCGGCCTTTGAGCTCGCGGGCGCGTCTGACCTCCGGCGCCAGAGCCAGCCGGAGCGCAGCGACAGCGCCGGCGGGATTACGGCGGCGCAGGATGTCATAGGCAGTAGCCAGGGGAGTGGTCAGGATCTGGTGACCGCCGGACTTATGCGCCGAACCCGGAACCCGGATACAGCCGTCGGTGACGTTCTGATGCGGACTGGGATCGAGACTCGGAGCCAGGAGCGTCATGGCTTCGACGAGTTCCCGGGCCTCCAGGCCGCTCACTCTTTCTGCGAGCGGGATGTAGAGGTGGCGCCCGCCGCTGGGAGAAACGTCAGCGACGTAGCGGACACCGCAACTTTCCAAGAGGTTCCCGAGCCGTTGGGCGTCGTCATCGACGACGCCCTGCAGCGCTTTGGAGGTATCCAGGTCAAGGCAGAGCGAAGCCACAGAGCCATCCGCACCATGGATAAGGACGGCCGCCGGCCGCGTCGGCACCGAAGCAGTGATCCGTGGCGGGTTCTGCGGCCGCGGGTACTGGAACCGTCCGCCAATCCAACGTCCGAGGCGGTAAACCGGGACGCCGGCGATCAATGGGGCGAGAGCCCACGCCATATCGGGCGTGACTTGACCCGCCGAGCGCGGTGCGTCCGTTGTTGACGACACGGCAGGTACAGGTACCATAGACAACAGCTAGTCCCTTCGGGGTACAGCAAATGGAGCGCCCCTCACGGGGAGCTTGGTAAGTTCAGATCGTCGTCCGGCAAGATTTCGGATCTGAACGGCATACTTTTGAAGGCCCGCGAAAGCGGGCCTTCAGTCTTTAACTGGCCTTAGCGATAGGCAAAGCCTCCTGGCCAGTGAGGTGGTCTAGATCGACGGTTTTAAGGTGTGCATGCACGAGCCTAGCGATGAGGTCACTGCGGCTTTCATTAGTGGCGTTTACGACGGCCGCAAGTTTCTCGGCGTCCGAGATGGGCAAACGCGCCGTGATTACGTGACGCTCACCCTTGCTTAGCTGTGGCACTTTCCCTCCTAGGACCGAAGTTACTTTCTATACACAACATGAATCAGATTCTATTAAGTGGGAAGGTGGTCGGCGTGTCGCCCGACGCCGCCGAAGGAAGGTTGTCATGAGCCTCCCCTTACTGTTGCTTTGGTGTAGGGCTTCGAGCCATGGGGTTCCTTTTACTCCTTTGACAGCGCCTGTTTTCGGAAGCTTGGTAGGGTGGCTCCTTGCCAAGGCGCGTCTGGCGCTGATTTCATAGTACACATTACTGAAATTTTTTCAGTGGATTACCGGAGCCGTAGGACATGGAACAGGCCACACTGACCGCTGACGTCATCGAGACCTTGAACCTTCCGGCGTACCCGGATCTGGGCGACCTCGTGACCGCGGTTGAAGAAAAATACGGCAAACCTCTGGTCTTCGAGGAGGGCACAGTGGACAGCCTCGGGGAAGGCGTCACCGGCCACTGGATCGATACCCCGAGCCATGGCATCGTCAGTTACCTGCGGGGTGCCAAGGCTTGGAGTGTTCACGTCGTGCTACATGAACTGAGCCACATCCTCTTGGGCCATAAGGGGAAGCCTCTCGATGGACTTATCTCGGGGTCTTTCTTCTCCGGTATTGGCAAACGGAACGGTGTCAGTTGGATGTGCCGTGCAGTGGACGTTCCCCTGGACGAGGCGGAAGCTGCCGCCGAAAATTTGGCCTTCGGCCTGGCACGGATTCTGCATGCTACGCCCGTGAAGGAAGCCACGAAGGCCGAACGAGTGTTTGGCCTATGATCGCTGCCGCGTTCTGGATTCTGGCAGCGGTATTTGTCTTTCGCCTCTATTTTGTAGCTCGCTGGGGCGCTTCAACGGCCTTTGCCGGTGCGATCGGCATCGGGTTCCTCGGCCTCTTTCTTACGGGCGTCGTCGTACCTGAAGCAACCATTGATGCGGCCCTGGGCGGCGTAAACTTTCTGCATCTCGTTCGCAATTTGTGTGTCACAAGCGCCGTCTGGCTGGTGCGACAGGGAATCTTCGCCGCCT
Organism: Arthrobacter sp. FB24; assembly: GCF_000196235.1. NCBI lineage: Bacteria > Bacillati > Actinomycetota > Actinomycetes > Micrococcales > Micrococcaceae > Arthrobacter > Arthrobacter sp. FB24. The sequence continues at coordinate 10,322 of NC_008539.1, forward strand.
ATTCTGCGGATGAGAGCTACCGTTCACGCCTCAGCCACCGACCCTTGGCAGCCGGCCTTGGAGCCATCGCGATCACCGTTCCGTTCCTGTGCCAGGAGTTCGTTCCGACGACTTTGAGCTTCGTGCCGGAAAACGTCGAGCAGATGCCGGTCTTCGTCTATGCCAGCGTCTACATGGGCATTTTGGCGTTGTTGGCTGTTTCCGTCCTTCGAATTTGCCTCCGGCCGCAGGAAAGCCTGCCCGTCCGCGTGAGTTCGCGGGTTGTTGCAGCCGGCATGGCTCTGGTTGCACTCGCGTCGGTCGAAGAGATCGCCTACATGACCGCCCTGCACAACGATGTGGGCGGCTCGGCTCTCCACCAGGTTTTGTACGTCCTGTTCAATCCGCTGTTCTACGGCGGAGTTCTGTTGACTTCTCTCGGGCTGGGCATCCCGCCGGTGGTTAAGGTGTGGCGCCGCCTGCAGATTTGGGATCGGTTCGCCTTGGTCTTTCTTACGGCCACGCTGGGCAGAGCGTATTGGGGACTCTCCCGTGCGGCTTGGCTGCCGGCCGTTTTGAGCAGCTTCTATGCGAAGCACCCCACCGTCCGTCTGTACGAGTACGTTATTCGTTCCAGCGATCACAAGGTTGCTCTCTCGGGGCGATCCACACCCATGCTTGCCGGCCGTGTCCTAGACGCAGTCCAAGCCCGATTTGATGGCGGCGTCGGTTCTCTGGAATCTGTGCTGTCGGTAAAGGCACCGCAGTGACAGCAGCATCCACGACCCTAACCGCAGAAAGGTCCTCCACAGCCATTGGGCGTGTGGCCCGGTCCGCAACCGAGATTGCGCAGCCGCCTCTGGTGTTGTCCCTTCTGCTGATTTTGGCTTCTCTGCTGAGTGATCAGTGGATGGTCTCTATCTGGTCGGGCATTATCGCTGCCCTTTTCATCTGTCTGGTGCCCTTTGCCGTCGTACTGTTGCTTGCCAAGAGGGGCCAGTTGACGGACCACCATGTGGGAGACAAGAAGCAACGCCGCCCGGTCATGCTCTGGACCTTGGGCTCGTCGCTGCTTGGCTGCGCAATCCTCTCAATCATGGGCGCGCCAAAACCCGTCTGGGGGCTAGTTGGCGGGATCCTCTGCGGGATTGTGGCGCTGATCCTGGTCAGCCCGATCTGGAAGATATCGGGCCATGCAATGACGTTGGGCGGCGCGACCGTGTCAGCTGTACTGATGTTCGGCTGGCTGGGGCTTCCGTTCGTTGTGGCGGCCCCGCTTGTCTGCTGGTCCAGGGTCTATCTCCGGGACCACTCAGCTCCTCAGGTCATTGCCGGGTTCATAACCGGCGTAGTCGCATTCGGAGCCTCATATACTCTCATTGTCGGCTGATCTTTCACGTGGCATCCCACGAAGCCGCCAGGGTCTGGCAAGTGGCCTCAACAATGACGAAATTAAAGAGGAGGGCTGTGACTTCGCTACCACTGGCAGAGCGCTGCCCTCGGGATGTGGCCGCCCTCGCTGGCCGGGAGCAGGATCACGCGTGAATTCGAACGACAACCCCATAGATCCTCGCAGTGATAAAGAGGTTCTGGCATCGAAAATCCAGCTTCTTCTGGACATCGTTCATGCCAAGGACGCTGAAAGTTTCACGTACGAAGATGTTCGACAGGGACTGGCGGAGCAGGGGCTCACGCTCACAAGAACGCGTTGGCACCGGCTGCTGGCCGGCTCTCCTGATAACCGCTGGGATCCGGAGCTGCTGAAGGCACTGGCGTACTTTTTTGACGTTGACGAGAACTACCTGCTTCAGCGCAGCGGTCCCATCCCGGAGCGGGTGGAGGCCGAACTCAGACTGATAGAGGCTTACCGCATCGCCGAGGTAGAGCACTTCGCCGCGCGGGTTCTGGGAGAAGTGAACGTGGACGCGCTTCGTGCGGTGACAGAAGCTCTCCGAAACCTTCCTCCTAGGCCCGAGAAAAAAAGTCCACCTAACTGAAAAATTTTCACTACTGAATTTTTTTCAGTAGACTCTGGGGCATGACATGTTCCAGGCGCCCGCTACGGCCTGCCCATGCACATTGAGTGGCATCAATGGTGTGGCCCCTACGACAGATTTGGGGGGTAGTAGGGGCTACACCCCCGCAGCGTGCGCACCTCAGATGTGCACTCAGGCCGCCGCCCCCGAATGCTCAACTCCCGGTACTCCCGCCTTTGATCCAAGAAATCTCCGCGCTGGCTTCATTCTCGGGCGCTGCGACATTCGACGCCTATTCTCCCGACAGATAGCTCATGTAGGCGAGGCCGCACTCCCGCAACCTGCCCAGGTCTATGGAGTAGTGAATGCGCTGCCCGTTGCGGATACCGACTTCGCCCGCAGCGGAGACCAAGCCTTCGGCCTCGAGTGTCTTGATATGCGCGTAGACCTGCCGGTAGTCCACGCCGATGCGCTTTGCGATGTTTCCAGTCGTGTCGCCGTCAAGATGCTGGGCCAGGTCCCTGATAACAGCTGCCCGCAGGGTGTTGGCGTTGAACACACTCAGAGCCTTTGCAGCCTCTTGCGGCTGTCCGGGGAGTGGTTTGTAGATGCGGGGCATTCGTCAATTCTCACCCACCGCCGCGCCCTCAAGAAGTACCAACATATTTTTGGTGATGCTAGCATCACGTTAAAGATGATGGTCATGTGTGCAGGTGTCCGCCGGGAAATCCGAGAGGGGGAACTACCGTGAAGCCAAAAGGACTTTTGATCGTCGCTGCGGTTATTGTGCCGACGCTCTTCCTGGGTTTGATCCTGTCGATCGTTCTGCTCTTCGGGCCGACACCTGCTGCGGCCGACTGCGGTCCGGCCGTTGCCGTCGTCATCGACGGCAACACCAAGGTTGAGGGCTACACCCAGGAGCAGCTGAAGAACGCCGCCGCCATCATGGACGCCGGCAACGCACTGGACTTGTCGGTAAACGGCCAGATGATCAGCGTCATGGTCGCCCTGGGGGAGTCGGGGTTGCGGGTGCTGGATACCGGCGACGGCGCGGGTCCGGATTCCCGGGGGTTGTTCCAGCAGCGCGACAACGGGGCGTGGGGTTCCTACGCGGATCGCATGGACCCCACGACGAGCGCAACCAACTTCATCAAAGCCTTGAAAAGCGTGGCCGGCTGGGAGCTGTTGGAACCGACCCTTGTCGGCAACAGGGTCCAGCGCAACGCCGATCCCTACCACTACCAGAAGTACTGGCCCGAAGCCGTCAAACTCGTCCAGGCGCTCTCGAACTCGAAGTTCTCCCGGGCAGGCAGCGACTGCGCCATCCGGGGCCAGTCCGGAGTGGGGGATGACTACCCGTGGAAGAACTCCCCGACGTGGCTGCAGGCCGGCGCAAACGCGTCCAGTACCTCGCCGCTGGGCATGTACTACCGCGAGTGCGTGGACTTCGCCCTCTGGCGGGTCAACCAGCAGATGGGTTCAACGAAAGCTCCGTTCAAGTTCCTCAACGGCTCCTTCCGCCCGGACGGACAGGGGCTCGGCTCTGCCCTGACCTGGAAGGTCGGCTGGGACGCCAAGGGCTGGGACTCCGGCAGCACACCCCGGGTCGGCGCCGTTGTCTGGTACGCGCCCGGAGCCGGGGGAGCGGACCCGAACTTCGGCCACGTCGCGGTGGTCAAGGAGGTCAAGGACGACGGGACCTACGTCGAAGAGGGCTACAACGGCAACCCGGCCCCGGCGGACCACAGCTACTACACCCGGACAGTGACCAACACCGTCCCCTCCGCTTTCCTGTACCTGCCCACCCAAGAGGAGAAAAAGTGAAAAAGCCCGTGACCCTGCTCGGCGTGGCGCTGCTCTGCGTTTCGTGCGCGCCGGCAGGCAACACCACGACAGCGCCGTCGGCATCAGCGGCCGCCAGCCCCACCTCATCCGCGCCGGTCTCCCTGAGCGCCAACAGCGGACCCCAGGCACCGGGCGGCACGATCCCCGCCACCATCGGCATCAGCTGGGATCAGGCCAGCAAGGACGAAGCCGCCGATGTCGCAGAGAACGCCATGACGGACTTCGCCCGCCCCACGGTGGAGGACAAGCAGTGGGCCAATGACCTGGCCCGCTGGCTGACCCCGCAGGCCACCGCCGACTACTCGGCAGTGGACCCGGCCAACATCCCCGCATCCCGCGTCACCGGCGCCGCCACCCTCAGCGTCGATGAAGCCAACGGCTTCGGCGTCACCGCCGCGGTCCCCACCAACGCCGGGACCTACACGGTGCAGCTGCTCCGCGCCGGCAAGGACGCCCCGTGGAAGGTCAACCGACTCACCCCGCCCGCCTCCTAACCGCCGCCACGTCCACCCCCACACACGTAAGGAAGAAGCTCATGGGCACCACACCAACGCAAGTTCTGGCCTTTCCCAACATCCGCGCCATTGTCCGGGACAACGGCACCGCCGAGGTCGTCGTCGCGGGCAACTCCCGCATCGTCCCTGCCGCAGATTCGGTTCAGGAACTGCGCACCAACGCCCTGGCCCTCATCGTGGGCGAAGCCCAGACCCTCCAGCGCCCCGTGCGGGTCCAGATCGAGGACCCCGACGGACACGGCGAACTCATCGTCCACCCGGACAACACGATCGAATCCGTTTCCTACGAGCCCACGCCGGCCCGCCGCCGCGCAGAGGCCCCCGCAACCACACCCGCCACCGCAGCGCCGGCCGTAATTGAGACCGTCCCCGCACCCGCGCAGGAGCCCGCGGCCGCTCCGGCAGAGTCGGCGCCAGCTCCCGCCCCTGCCGCATCGGTGGACGCCCAGCCGTGGCCGCCCGCTCCCGCGACGGCCACCCCGGAACCGCAGATAGCTGCCGTTGTTGAGGAAGCAGCGCCGACCCGGCGCAGCCTGAAGGAAACCTCGTTCCTGGTCAGCGCCCCGGTGCTGGAACCGGCTACACAGGGCTGGCGCGGAACACTGACGCGCCTGGGACTGCGGATGGATCCCTCGGCGGAAGAACTCACCGAACGTGAGGATATTCGCACGGTCAGCCAGCACTGGCCCGGCCCCCGGACGATTGCGGTGGTCAACCGTAAGGGCGGGGCGAATAAGACCCCAACCGTGGTGATGCTCTCGGCCATCCTTGCCCGTTACAGCGGTGCGGCCACGGTCGCGTGGGACAACAACGAATCCCAGGGCACCCTCGGGTGGCGGACGGAAAAGGGTTCCCACGACCGCAGCGTCCTGGACTTGATCGATGCCTCCACCGAACTGCTCTCCCCGTCCACGAACGCGGCCGAAATCGCCAAGTTCGTCCACCACCAGACCGCCGACAAGTTCGACGTCCTGCGCTCGGACGAGAACGAGGAAGGCGACCATGAAGTCACGGCCGAGGAAGTCGACATCGCCCATCAGGTCCTCACCCGCTATTACCGGCTTGTGGTGATGGATTCGGGTAACACGGCCAGGGCGGCGAATTGGCGGCGGATGATCGACTACACCAACCAGCTCGTCGTCCCCGTCACGGCCATCGAAGACCGCGCAGAAGCCGCCCGGCTGACGCTGCAGACCCTGGAATCCCGGGGCGGCCACGACGCGGAGCTGGCCCGCAACGCGGTCGTCATCGTCTCGGAGTCTACCGACGCCAAGCGCAGCATGAGCGGCGAGGCCTTGAAGCGGGCCAAGGACGAGGCCCAGCGGATCGCTGACGGCTTCGCACCCTTCGTCCGCTCCGTTGTCCGGATTCCTTACGATCCGGCCCTGGTCAACGGACCCATCCGCTATGAAGCCCTCCAGCCCGCCACTCAGCGGGCATGGCTGGCGGCCGCGGCCGCCGTCGCCGCCGGCTTCTAAACCACCCACCACGGACTCTGAAAGGAGGCAAGCATGCAACAGTCCCTGAACCCCTGGATCACCCATCCGGCTCCGGCCGACGGCGCGGACACGGCAGCGCCGGAAGCTCACGTGCCGCCGGCGGCCGTGGTCAGTGAACCGCTCAGGGGAATGGTCGAACCGGACGCCGCAGACCGTCTGGCCCGCCGCACACTGGCAGGCTCCGCAGCACTGTGGGTCGCCGGCGCCCACGGGGGATCCGGTGAAAGCCGCATCGCTGATCTGATCGGCGGGGCGCGGGCGACCGGTCACTGCTGGCCTGTCCTCCAGGACGGCAGTAGGCCCTGGGTGCTGCTGGTTTGCCGTGCAGACATGCGGGGCCTGACAGCGGCCCGGAGCGCCCTGACCGAGTGGGCATCAGGCGCGGCGCCCGCGGTTGATCTGCTCGGCCTCGCCATCCTGGCGGACGCACCGGGGAAGACGCCCAAACCCTTGCGGGACTTCGCCGCCATCGTCGGCGGGGGAGCCCCCCGGTCCTGGACCTTGCCCTGGGTCGAGGCCTGGCGGCACGGAGATTCCACCACCGCACCGCCGGCCCGCGAGTACCAACGCTTCATCAATGACTTAGCCGCCCTGGCTACCGACACCACACCACGCACCACCCACTGAAAGGTCTCCCCATGAACTCCTTCTCCGTACTTGCGGCAAGCGTCATCCCCAACCCCACCCCCGTTGTCCCGGCACAGGCCGGCGGGCTGCTCACGATCCTGAACTGGGCCTCCGGCATCGGCCTGGTCCTGGGCGTCCTGGGCGTCATCATCGTCGGCATCGGCATGGTCATCCAGCTCCAGCGCGGCGAGGGCGCACAGGCCATCGGCAAGCTCGGCTGGGTCCTGATGGGCTGCATCATCATCACCGGTGCGTCCGGCATCGTCCGCGCCTTCGTCTAAACCAGCACCAACAACGGGAGGTTCACCATGAGCCAGTCAACAGAGAGCACCACCGAAAGCAATCCGTTCACCAAACCCGGTTTCCTCATCGCTGCCGCGCTGGTGGTCGCGCTGATTGCAGCAGCCGTCGTCATCTTCCTGCTCCCCAAAGGACAGGGAAACGCCCAGCCGGGCCCTGCCCCGGCAGAGACCAGCAGCACATCCGCAGCCAGCTCCAGCGCCTCCGCTGGGGCTGGCAAGAGCGTCTGCGGCCTCCCTGCGAGTAAGGAAACTGCACTGGGAACCGCCCCCAAATCCAAGTGGGACCTGCTCGGAACCATGGCCGTCCCCAGCGATCCATCAACGGCCGGCCCCGGCACTGTAGGAAAAGACGGTCTGAGGTCCTGCTTCGCTCAATCCCCCACAGGAGCGCTGTACGCAACGGTAAACATCTGGGCAGCGTCGTTTAACGGCTATGCAAAACAGGTTTACCTGGAACTTTCAGCTGATAGCCCCTCGCGGGACAAAGCAGTACAGGCCATAAAGGAAGGCAAGGACGTCAGCAGTGGGACCTCACCGAAGGTTCAGATCGCCGGCTTCATGATCCATTCGTACACTCCCGAAACAGCCGTTGTGGAGCTGGCTTTCGAGACCAAAGATGGCGGATACGGTGCTCTCTCGACGTCACTGCTCTGGGAGGACGGCGACTGGAAAATGGATATCCCTCCCGCTGGCGGAGGCGCAGTTCGCCAGGTCAGTGACCTGAGTTCATTTATCCCTTGGGCCGGCGTCTGACATGGCAGAAAAGGAATGCGAAGTTTGGAACGTTGTCTGCATGGGCGAACAGCGTCTCGGCAATGTTGCGGCGGGGATCGCGGACGACGCGATCAACAATCTTGCAAAAGCCGTCATGGAGGGCATGAGCCAGATGGTGACGACACTGTCTACCTTCTGGGTTTCGATGCCCACCGTGAACCTGGGGTGGCTTGTGAAAAAGTGAAATATCCGACGTTAAGGTTTTGCCGGGCGGCGTAGTGGCCTGTATTTGCCGGGTTTGATCTGGTTGGCGCGGGGCCAGGTGTAGTCGCCGGTGAGGTTGATGTGTTCCCAGCCCAGGGGTGAGAGGAACCGCAGCAGGTCAGGGTCCGTGGCGTTCCCGTCCTTATTGAGGGTGGTGATGGTGCGGTCGAGGTAGACGGTGTTCCAGAGAATAATGGCCGCGGTGAGAAGGTTCAGTCCGCTGGCGCGGTAGCGTTGCTGTTCGAAGGAGCGGTCGCGGATTTCGCCGAGGCGGTTGAAGAAGACGGCCCGGGCGAGGGTGTTCCGGGCCTCGCCCTTGTTCAGGCCGGCCGTGACTTTGCGGCGCAGGCCGGGGTTCTGGAGCCAGTCCAGCAGGAAGAGGGTCCGCTCCAGTCTGCCCAGCTCCCGCAGCGCGAGTGCGAGCCCGTTCTGGCGCGGGTAGGCGCCGAGTTTTCGCATCATCAGGGACGCGGTCACGGTGCCGGTCTTGATGGACGCGGCGAGGCGGAGGATTTCATCCCAATGCAGGGCAATCATTTTCGTGTTGATGGTCCCGCCGATCAGCGGCGCCAACGTGGCAAGTCCCGGATCGGTGGTAGGTGTGTAGAGACGGGTGTCGCCGATGTTGCGGATCCGTGGGGCGAACCGGTACCCGAGCAGGTGCATAAGAGCGAAGAGGTGATCGGTGAATCCGGCCGTATCCGTGTAGTGCTCCTGGATCGCCAGGTCGGACTCGTGGTAGAGCAGCCCGTCCAGGACGTAGGTCGCGTCGCGGTCGCCGACGTTGACGAGCTTGCTGTGGAAGGGCGAGTACTGGTCCGAGATGTGTGTGTAGATCAGCCGGCCGGGCTCGGCACCGTACTTGGGGTTCACATGCCCGGTGGATTCGGCTTTGCTGCTGGCACGGAACCGCTGCCCGTCCGATGAGGAGGTGGTCCCGTCGCCCCACTGTGCGGCGAAGGGGTGTCCGTGCTGGGTGTTCACCAGTTCCGCCAGAGCGGCGCTGTAGGTTTCGTCCCGGATGTAGGAGGCCTGGTGGCGGTCCAGCTGGGCGTAGCTGACGCCGGTGCATGACTCGGCCATCTTCGTCAGGCCCAGGTTGATTCCGTCCGCGAGGATGGCGGTGAGAAGAAGTTGCTTGTCTTTGGAGGGCTGGCCGGATTTCAGGCTGGTGAAATGGCGGGTGAACCCGGTCCAGCCATCAACTTCCATCAACAGATCGGTGATCCGGATCCGCGGAAACATTGCGCTTGCCTGATCGATCAGTGGCTGCGCGTGTTTTGGCACGATTGTCTCCAGCGGGGTGATTTTCACGCCCTTGTCCGTGACCATCACCCCGGGCAGTTCATCGCGGGAGGCGAGGTCGTTGACATGGTGCAGCCGTTCGTTGAGCAGGGCCAGCCGGTTCTGGAGATAGCTTTCGCCGCCGTCGGTCGTGACCAGAGGCAGCTTCCCGGTGGTTTTCATAACCGTGTAGTCAGGACCGGCAAGAAGGTAGTCATCGAAGTCACGGAATTGACGGGATCCGGTGACCCACAAGTCTCCGGAACGAAGCGCATTCTTTAGTTCCGCGAGGGCACAGAACTCGTAGAAGCCCCGGTCTATGCCGTTTTCCGTGAAGACCAGCGGCTTCCACCGGGGCCGGACGAACGAGGTGGGCGCATCGTCGGGGATTTTTCGGGCTCCGGCGGTGTTCAGGGTGCGGACGAGGTTGATTGCTGCCAGCAGGTCCTGTGCCGCCGGGGCCGCGTTGAGGTCAAGGACGGCAAGAAATGCCGGGGTGTAGCGGCGCAGGGTGGTGAAGTGGGCGCTGACGAGGGCGAGGGGGTCCTCGAGGGCCGGGCGGGTCAGTTCCTTGGCGTGGGCGATGCTTTCGGCCAGGGATTCCCAGCCGATGGCCGTTTCGATGGCGGCGAAGGGATCTTCGCCGTTTTCCTTGGCCTCAAAGAGGGCATCACCGAGCCTGGAATGGATGCGCATCATGGCGGCGACGGTGGAGCGGGATGCCAGGGTGGCCTGGTTTTGCTTGTTCTGTGCGGTCCGGATGAGCCGGCCGATGATCCGGTCGTGCAGATCGATGATTTCGTCGGTGACGGTGGCCATGCTTTCGGTGGCCATGGCGAAGAGGGTCGCGTACCGGCGTGCCGGTTCAAATCTGGCCAGATCCGCCGCGGTCATCGAGGCACCCTCCCGGGCAAGCTTCAGCAACCTGTTCCGATGAACCAGCCGTCCCGCAGCCCAGGGCAGCTCCAGCGCACGCCAGGTGGTGAGCCGGTCGATGTGCTCATTCATCGCCCGCGCGTTGGGTCGCAGCGGCGCCTGCCGCAGCCAACCGATTTCCGTCAGAGAACTATCGCGGCGGCGGCGCAGCAGCCCGTCGAGGCGTTGCCGGTGACCCACGGTCAGCTGCTCACCCAAAGTGAGGTAAATCCGCCTATTGGCCCTGGTCAGCGCCTGCGCACAGGCCTTTTCAATGACCCCGATCCCGGGCAACGCGACCTTCCTTGCCTGCAGGAAATCCCTCGCGCTTTCGACCAGGACCAGGCCCTTGTCCGTGTGCGCAGCCACAACACCCACATGCTCCACGAGCCAGCGGTAGTCCGCGATGCCGAACGCTGACATGCCCAGATACCCGCGGATCTCCCGTCCATGCTCCTGCCGCGTTTCCTCACGTGTTCCATACTCGTCCCAGGCATCAATGGAAACGCCCAGGCTGGAGGCCAGCCAGGCAATGAGTTCCGGCGGCACGTCGGTGTCGTCGGCCAGCCCGATGCCCGGGTGGCGCAGCAGACACAGCTGGACCGCAAAGCCCAGCCTGTTCGCGTCCCCGCGGCGTTGCCGGATCAACGACATATCCGCATCACTGAGCGTGTAGTGGGCTGCAAGGTCCTCTGTTTCAGCGGGCATTGCCAGGATTTGGCCGCGCTCGGCAGCCGTGAGCAAAGAACGCAGAGCCAACTCATGTCTCCTTTGCCGCTACGTTGCCGCCCCACGGGGTCAGCATCTGTACCTGCAGCAGCGGACGGCCACCGCTCATGGCTTCGCCAAGTGCCGGTAGATGGTGGGCCGGGTGACGCCGAATTCCTGGGCGATGTGCTCGACGGTGTGGGCCCGTTTCCCGTCGGCGTTTTTCTCCTCGTACATTTCCCGGGCAAGCCTGACCTGGCGGGGGCCGAGTTTTGGTTTCTGTCCGCCGGTCCTGCCCCGCGCACGTGCGGCGGCCAGCCCGTCCCGGGTTCGTTCGGACATGAGGGCGTGTTCGAACTCGGCGATCGATCCGAGGATCTGGAAGAACATCCGGCCGATGGCGGTGGATGTGTCGATGCCCTGGTCCAGGACGATCAGGTCCACACCGCGTTCCTGCAGCGTCTTGGACAGGTCGATGAGGTGCTCCAGGGACCGCCCGAGCCGGTCGAGTTTGGTGACGACGAGCTGGTCGCCTTCCCTGTTTGCGGAGAGCAGGGCCTTGTCGAGTTCGGGTCTGCGGGAGAGCTTTCCGGAGGCTGTGTCGATGTAGACCTGATCGCAGCCGGCCGCTGTCAGGGCGTCGTGTTGGGCTTCGGGGTGCTGGTCACGGGTGGAGACCCGACCGTATCCGATTCGCATGACCAAAACGTATCACTAACCCTGCTGTACGTTACACAGCCGCGTACACGGCAAGCGTTACAAAGCTGACCGCGTGGTTCCGCGGTTCCGAAAAACCGGTCCGAAGTGTCTTGTGAACGATCGTTACCGGACATGGTGGCGCCGGGCGGATATGGACGAATTCACAAGCCGCCCGAGCTGTGACTGTTAACCGCAAATGGCCGCCTTTTTTCACAGCTGGGTTCGCGGTTTTCGCACAGATGGCCTCGAATGAGCTGCGGTGCGTGAGGCGGTCACCTCTGCCGGGTACACGTTTAGCGGCAACTAACTCTTCGACGCGGTACACAGCCTCTGCCAGGGAAAGCGGCCGTCCCCGCCGACGGCGAGGCCGCGCGCATCACTCAGGCCAGGCACAAGGGCCCGCGTAACCCGATACCTTACTCCTGACTCCGGTCAAGGACAGTCGTAGAGCACCGGCACCGGATGGTGAAACTGAACCCCTCCCTGGCACGTTGAAACCTATGGTCGTGACCTGCGAGGAAACCCCCGGCCGGTACCCTTGGATTATCGAACCGGCACGGAAGGAAGGAAACGTTGTGACCGCAGTATCGCGCGGCCCCGTCACCGCTTTCCTCCTCCGTGCAGGATTTCTGACCGCGGCCCTGGCCATCATCGCCGGAATCTTCGGCATGCACATCATGACCGATGCGCAGAACATGACCGCGGAGCATGGCATCTCCGTGACAGCTGCGGCCCCGGCCATGGCGCAGATGGAAGGCATGCCGACCGGTGCCAACGCCGGCCACGGGCCAGGGTTGTCACCGGCTGCGGCACCAGTGGTCGGTGCGGCTACCGGGTTGTCGTCTTCCTGTTCCGCTGCAGGGTCGTGCCCCGAGATGTCCGCCACGGGCAATGCCTGCGTGCTGTCACAGGGAAACACGCCTCAGACAGCTCCCATGCCGGGAACGGCACCGTCCGCGCTGCCGGATTTCGCTGGCGCGGCCGTCGTCGGCACCAACTATTCCTACTCACCGGGCAGCCCTTCCCCGGGCGAGCTCTGTATCAGCCGGACGTAAGCCGGCACGCTTGCGCCGTGTCCTTCCCCGGCGCATAGTCCAGCCACCAGCACGCGTGAAACAGTCCGGTCTCCGGCCGGGCCGGCCACTGCGCGCAATGTCCAAGGCGCCCTGAGCGCCGCTGATACTTTTGAGGACCCTGATTTTCATGAAGAAGACCCTGACCCTTTCCGCTGCCGCCATCGCCGCAGCAATCGCCCTCGCCGGCTGCTCCGCCGGTTCGGGGACCGGCAGTCCGGAGGCAAGCACCACGTCCGGCATGAACCACGGCAGCTCCGGCACGGCTTCAAGCTCAGCCCCGGCAGCTTCGGCAGCAGCTTCGGCGGAGTTCAACGACGCGGACACCATGTTCGCGCAGATGATGATCCCGCACCACACCCAGGCCGTGGCCATGAGCGACATCATGCTCAAGAAAGAAGGCATTCCCGCCGCGGTGACAGACCTTGCCACCAAGATCAAAGCGGCCCAAGGCCCCGAGATCGAGAAAATGACCGGCTGGCTGGAAAGCTGGGGCCAGCCCACAATGATGCCCACGAACATGCCTTCGACCCACAGCATGTCCGGGATGATGGGCCAGGACGACATGGCCAAACTCGAGGCCGCGCAGGGCACCGAGGCCGCCAGGCTGTTCCTGACCCAGATGATCGCCCACCATGAGGGCGCCGTCATGATGGCCAAGACCGAAACCACCGACGGCAAGAACGCCGACGCCGTCCAGCTCAGCAAGGAGATCGTGAGCTCCCAGGAAGCCGAAATCCAGGAAATGAAAGACCTCCTGGCCACCCTGTAGCCAGCCCACATCCGGCACCGGCCCCCTTCCCGGGGGCCGGTGCCCTCCCACAGACATTCCCGTTGAGCCTTTGGAGTTCCCCGTGCCCCTGCACTCTTTGACCCGTCCCCGTCCAGCGGCTGCCCTCGCCGCAGCCGCCGCCCTCCTGCTGACCCTGACCGCCTGCACCCCCGGCTCCACCACCGATACGCCGGAGGCCGGCACCGCACCGACCACTGCGGCCCCGGGCCTTCCCAGCTCCCACGTCCATGGACTCACCGTGAACGGCACAACCGGCCAGGTGCTGCTGGCCACCCACGACGGCCTCTTCGACGTCACCAAGTCCCCGGCCACCAAAATCGGTGACACCAACGACCTGATGGGCTTCACCACAGCCGGTGACAAGGGCCCGTTTTACGCCTCCGGCCACCCTGGGCCCGGATCGGACCTGCCCAACCCGATGGGTTTGCTGAAGTCCACTGATGGCGGCAAAACCTGGGAACAGCTCTCCCGGCAGGGCGAATCCGACTTCCACGCCATGACCACCACCAAATCCGGCATCATTGCCTCCGATGGGACGCTGCGCACCAGCCCCGACGGGAAGACCTGGAAAACCGTGTCAGCCGGGTTTACCCCGGCAGTCCTGGCCGGGCATCCCGGCAGTGACACCGTTCTGGCCACCACCCAGGAAGGAATCCAGCGCTCCACCGACGCCGGCACCACATGGAAGCCGCTGGAAGGCGGCCCCGTGATCCAGTTCGCCGCCTTCGCGAACCCGACCGAGGCCGTAGGTGCTGAACCCAACGGTACCGTGCACTACTCCGCTGACACCGGACAGACCTGGACGAAGAAGGGCCGCATCGAGGCCCAGGTGCTGGCCATCGCCGCAGTCAAGGGCGACGACGGCAGTCCACGGATCTGGGCTGCCACCCCGGACGGGATCGTTGCCTCCACGGACGGAGGAATGACGTTCCAGCCAGCCGGCGCCGAATAGCCCCGTGATTCCGGGTTGTCCCTGACCTGTCGGGCGTACCGCCGGCGGGTCTAGGGTGAGGGGGACGGCCGGGAACGGCCCGGCCGCCCCCTCGCCCAGCGACAGGAGCCACCCCATGAGCCACCACGTCAGCGCCATGCTCAACGCCCACCCCCAGGCAGACCCTGCCATGAGCCGGGACAGCCTGGCCGGATGTATTGCCGCCTGCTTCGAGTGCGCCCAGACATGCACGGCCTGCGCGGACGCGTGTCTGGGCGAGGACATGGTCGCCGAGCTCACCACCTGTATCCGGACAGATTTGGACTGCGCCGATGTCTGCGCGGCCACAGGGAACCTCCTGTCCCGGCAGACCGGAGGGCAGAGTCCCATCACGCTTGCGGCGTTGGAGGCCTGCCGGGCAGCGTGCGCCGCCTGCGCCGAAGAGTGCCAAAAGCACGCGGGGATGCACGAGCACTGCCGGATCTGTGCCGAAGCCTGCCGCCGCTGCGAAGCCGCGTGCGGTGTCCTGCTGGCCGCAGGCTAGGACCTTTCGGTAGCTGCGCGTTCTTAGGGCACGGGGGCCGGGGCCGGGCACAAGGCGTTCAGGACGACGACGTTAACCAGCCGGAGTACACCGTCAAGAACACGCCCGTGGTCTGCACCCCGTTCAATGAGCCCTACCAGGAAGCCTGGAGGTTGTGCCGGCGCGGCCGCACGGGTGCAGCCGTGACCTCGACGGCTGCGCAGACGAAAAATTCGTGCGGACGACTTCTGAACTGACAGCGACGTTCCAGAACAAGTGCAGACGAGTGTGAAATTCCGTGCAGATGGCTCCTGAGAATGTCAATCTGATTCGGTCCCACTTTGAGCGGAAATCGCAGTTTGAGGGGGCCCACTGGGGGGGCGTGATGCGGCCGGGCCGCTTGCACTTTCGTCGCAATTCCAACACGAAAGTGACAGCCTGGTACTCGTTGTCTTTGAGTGCGGGTAGCCTCGGCGGGACGGTGACGGGTCAGAGGTAGCGGCAGATCTCGTCTGGGGGGCAGGCCTCGGGTTGTTTGGGTTCGGCTGCCTGGGCGTAAAGCTGGGAGATCGTTTCCCTAAGGGCCAGGAGCTCAGTGGTCTGGGCATCAAGCTCTGTCAAGCGCTGCCCGAGCAATTCCCGGACGTGCGAGCACGGCGTCTGGCCTCGGTCGCGGATGTTCAGGATCTGCCTGATCTGGGCGAGGGTGAGCCCTGCGGCCTGGCCGCGGTGGATGAAACCGATCCGGCCCACGACGTCTTCTGAGTAATCGCGGTAGCCGGAGGCGGTGCGTTCGGCGGGAGGAAGCAGCCCTTCTGCTTCGTAGAACCGCAGGGTCTTGGTCGTGGTCCCGGTTGTTTCTGCGACCTGCCCGATCTTCATCTTCGCCGCTCTCCCTCATGCAATGCATCGACTTGACCTTCCACTGTACTGGAAGGTTGATGATGGTTCCAAAGGGCTTTTTGATGCATTGGGAAGGACAGCGGTATGGGAAACGAACGGTTCGATCTGGCGATCATCGGTTCCGGTGGCGCGGCGTTTGCGGCCGCGATCCGGGCCAGGGGGCTGGGCAAGCGGGTAGTGATGATTGAGCGTGGCACCTTGGGCGGGACATGCGTGAACACCGGGTGCGTGCCGTCGAAGGCGCTCCTGGCTGCCGCGGACGCCCGGCACGTGGCGTTGGACTCGGCCCGCTTCCCCGGCGTGATGGCCTCGGCCGGGGCCGTGGACATTTCGGCCCTCATCGAGGGCAAGGCTGCACTTGTTGAAAGCATGCGGACAGAGAAGTACGTCGACCTTGCCGCGGACTATGGCTGGGCCATGCTCCAGGGAGACGCGGTATTCACCGGGACCCAGGACACACCTCTGCTCCAGGTCACCTCACCGGGCGGTGCCGTTGAGACGATCGAGGCCGCACACTACCTTGTGGCCACCGGCTCCACACCATGGGCGCCGCCCGTTCCCGGACTGGCCGAGACCGGCTACCTGACCTCGACCACGGCGATGGAACTGGACGAAGTGCCCGAATCGTTGCTGGTCCTTGGCGGCGGCTATGTCGCCCTAGAGCAGGCGCAGCTGTTCTCCCGGCTCGGCTCCCGCGTGACTATGCTCGTCCGCTCCAGGCTCACCTCGCACGAGGAGCCGGAAGTATCCAAGGCGCTGGCCGGGGTCTTCGCGGATGAGGGGATCCGGGTGGTCCGGCGGGCCACCGTGGACTCAGTGAGCCTCGATGAGGCCACCGGCGGGGTCAGCGCCACCGCTTCGGTGGCCGGTGGACAGGAAGTGTTCCGGGCCTCCCGGCTGCTCGTGGCCCTGGGGCGCCGGCCCGTCACCGAGGGGCTGAACCTCGACGCCGTCGGGGTGAAGACCGGCACGTCCGGTGAGATCGTGGTCGATTCCCGTCTGGCCAGCTCGAACCCCAGGATCTGGGCTGCAGGGGATGTCACCGGCCACCGTGAGTTCGTCTACGTCGCCGCGGCCCACGGCGCCCTTGCCGTGGAGAACGCGTTTACCGACGCCGTGGATGAGGTCGACTACCGGCATCTGCCGCGGGTGACCTTCACCAGCCCGGCTGTGGGTGCCGTCGGGATGACTGAGCAGGACGCGGTCGCTGCCGGTATCCGCTGCGACTGCCGGGTGCTGCCCCTGAACTACGTCCCCAGGGCCCTGGTCAACCGCGATACCCGGGGATTCATCAAAGTCGTTGCCGACCGTGACACCGGCCGGATCGTGGGCCTCACCGCCGTGGCCAAGGACGCGGGCGAGCTGGCCGCCGCGGGCGTCTACCTGCTCGAGGCGGGGATGACCACCGGGCAGGTCGCCGGCATGTGGAGCCCCTACCTGACCATGGCCGAGGGCATCAGGATCGCCTGCAAGGCCTTCACCACAGACGTCTCCAAACTCTCCTGCTGCGCCTAAAACGCGGCCCCCTCCGCCTGAAGAAAGGAAACGCCATACCACCACGTGAGAATTGGTGAAGATATCCGGCCTTCGGCGGTGATTCGTGTCGCACCGTTGATCTTGTTCTCAGAATCGATGTTCACCTCCCGGCTACCGGCCGGACACAGGGAAGTCCGGACATGTGAAGGTTTCGCTCTTAGGGTTTCAACCCGGGCACCAACCCCTTCATTCACTCGTTCGCAGTTTTTCCTTGGGAGATCCCTGATGCGCCGCACCCTATCCATGCTTACTTCAACGGCGGCGGTTGCCGCCGTGCTAACAGCCGTCGCTGTCAGCGCCCCCGCCACCGCCGCCCCGGAGGGGAACAACGGCCGGACCAAGAACGTCATTTACCTGCTCGGCGACGGCATGGGCCGTACCCACGTCACCGCCGGCCGTGAACGCTTCTACGGAGCCGCAGGCAAACTGGCCATGGAAACCCTTCCGGCCCAGGGCTACGTCAGCACTTACGCCGTGGAAAAGAACTCCGGCCAGCCCGGTCAGACTGACTTCAAACCGAACCTCGTCACCGATTCCGCCTCCGCCGCCACCGCCTGGGCCTCCGGGGTGAAGACCTACAACGCCGCCCTCGGCGTGGACGCCAAGGGCGCAGTGGTCCCGACAATGATGGAACTGGCCAAGAAGGCCGGCTACCGCACAGGCAACGTCTCCACCGCCGAGATTACGGACGCTACCCCGGCCTCGCAGATGAGCCACTCCCTCGCCCGCGGCTGCCAGGGTCCTGTCTACTCAGCCGCCGCGTGCCAGGACACCAGCATCACCGGCACCCCGCTGCCGACCAGTGACGTCCGCGTCACCCCGATTGCGGACCAGATCGCCCGCAACGGCACAGCAGACGTCATCTTTGGTGGCGGCTTAAGCCGTTTCGACGCCACGGACGAAACCGCGTTGAAGGAGCAGGGCTATTCGGTCCTGGGCTCGGTCTCGAGCCAGATCCCCGCCACCCGCGCGGACCTGAACGGGGCCGCCGGTGAGAAGGTCTTCGGCTTGTTCAACAAGGGCAACCTGACCGTCGAGAAAGCCAAGCAGGACAACCCCGCCGCGCCTCAGGCGCAGGAGCCCTCCCTGCCGGAGATGACCAAGAAGGCCATCGAACTGCTCGATAAGAAAAAGGAAAAAGACTCCAAGGGCGACGGGTTCTACCTGCAGATTGAGGGGGCTTTGATTGACAAGCGCTCCCACGCCAACGACGCGGCCCAGGCCCTTGAGGAAATCAAGGCCTTCGACGACTCGGTCGCCGCTGCCCTGGATTTCGCCAAGAAGGACGGCAACACCTTGGTCATCGTGACTGCAGACCATGAAACAGGCGGCTTCAGCGTCATCGAAAAGGGCTCCTTCACCAACGCCGAAGCAGCCGGGCCCCCGGCCAACGTCGATTCCGGCAACACCGCCAATAGCTCCACCCCGACCCGGCCTGGCGGAAACGTCAAGGACCCGACCCGCTCGAGCGGCATCATCAACGGCGCCGGCGCTGCAGACCCGAAGAACTTCGGCCCGGCCACCTTCCGGACCCCGAATGACCCAGCCGAGGTCAAGGACGGCTCCAAGGAGGCCAGTCTCTGGCTGAACTACCTTTCGGGCAACCACACCGGTGCCGACGTGCCTGTTTACGCTTACGGCTCAGGATCAGAACAGTTGCAGGGCAGCGTGGACAACACCGATCTGTTCGACATCGTGGGCAACGCCTTGCGCGTCCTGCGCTGACCTTCGCGGAGAACTAAAACTGCAAGACTGGCCGTGGCCCGGGGGGACAAGAACGAACCCCGGGCCACGGCACATCCAAAGGAACACCATGAACCGCAAATCCCGGATTCTCCTGATGGCAACCCTCGTTGCTGCATCCCTCGCAGTACTTGCATTCGTCGTACTGGGCAGACAGGGCTCTACCTCTCCGGCCGGCGACAAGGTCCCGCTGGCCGCCGCGAAAACATCTTTCCCTGGCCTTGCCGCTGCCGAGGGTGAACCGGACCTGCCCGGACTCCAGACGACCCGGCCGGCCCCCGGCCAGGTCCTCCATGTCCGGGGCCCCTTTGATGACAGGCTGGTCTTTGAAGGCCTGACCTTCGACGGTCAGGCAGCCACAGGAGCGGTCAGGATCACCGGTGATGTCAGCAAACTGCTCGATCTCCAGATACTCGCCGGGTTCTACGATGACCGGGGCACCATGGTCGGAACCGCCCGTTTCGTCCACCACCTCGGCAGCCAAGGACACAGCCACTCCGGAGCGCCGGAAGAACGTGAAGAGTTCAGCATTCCCGTACCGGCCGAGATTAAGGCCAAAGCCGTTTCAACGGCAGTAGGCGTACCCGTCCTCGTCAATGAATAATTTGTCCCGAAGACCCAGGGACCAGCTGTCTTGCCCGCGGATGCCACCACCCGGCTGAACGAGCCTGCCGCCTTCGCTCAGCTGCTGCAGGGTTCCTCGCCACCGGGAGACGCAGGAAGCGCATCATCTAGCATGGGTACGGTGAAAACCCGCAATCTCCCCGCGTGGGTGGAGCGTCATCAGATCGGCCTGTACCTTGCGGCCATCGCTGTCGGCGTTGCCCTCGGCTTTCTTGCTCCCGGCTCGGTGGGGGCGCTGGAGCGCTCGATTTACCCGGCCCTCGGACTGCTGCTCTATGCGACTTTTCTCGGGGTTCCCTTTGCCTCCATCGGCGCGGCAGTCAGGGATCTGCGGTTCCTGGCGACAGTGCTGGTCCTGAACTTCGTCGTCGTTCCCGCTGTGGTGTTTGGTCTGACTCGGTTTGTCGCCGGAGATCCGGCGCTGGTGGTCGGCGTCATGCTCGTACTCCTGACGCCGTGCATCGACTACGTCATTGTCTTCACCGGTTTGGCCGGAGGGGCCAGTGACCGGCTCCTGGCCGCCGCTCCGGTATTGATGTTCGTGCAGATGCTCCTGCTACCGGTGTTCCTGTGGGTTTTCATCGGCCCCGACGTGGCTGGGGCTATTGACCCGGCACCGTTTGTCGAGGCCCTGATCGTTCTGATCATCATTCCCCTGGCCGCAGCGGCCCTGACCCAGGCGCTGGCCCGCCGGACAAACCTGGGCCGGACCGTCATGGCGGCCATGCAGGCTTCGATGGTTCCCCTCATGATGGTCACGCTGACCGTGGTAGTCGGTTCACAGATCACAGGAGTGAGCAGGGAACTTGGCTCGCTGCTTGTGGTGGTTCCGGTCTATGTGGCTTTCCTGCTGGTGATGGTTCCGCTGGGACTGTTGGCGGCCAAAGGCGCCCGCCTCGATCCTGCGTCCACCCGTGCCGTTGTCTTCAGTGGCGCTACCCGAAATTCGCTGGTTGTGCTGCCGCTGGCGCTGGCGCTTCCCGGGCCGCTGGCCTTGGCCGCGCTGGTCGTCGTCACCCAAACTCTCGTCGAACTGATCGGCATGGTCCTCTACGTCCAGTTCCTTCCCCTGATCGTGCCCAAGGAACCCAACCGGCAGCCCGCCTAAGCACAGGCGCGCCGTCCCGGGCTCCGCTTCAATCAACCACCTTGAACGCCCAGCCAGGAAGCGCCGGTCAGCCGTGGGCGTGCAGGGGCTTGCCGGCCAGGGCGAGGGCCGCTTCGCCGATGGCGTCGTTCTGGGTGGGGTGGGCGTGGAGGAGGCTGGCGACGTCCTCGGGATAGGCTTCCCAGTTGACCATGAGCTGGCCTTCGCCGATGAGCTCGCTGACCCGGGCGCCGAGCATGTGGACGCCGATGATCGGGCCCTCCTTTTGGCGGATGAGTTTGATGAAGCCCGCGGTCTGCAGCATCTGGCTTTTGGCGTTCCCGCCGAGGTTGTACTCGACCGTCTCGATGCCGTCGGCACTGAACTGTTCCTTCGCCTGGGCCTCGGTGAGGCCGACAGAGCCGGCCTGGGGCTCGGAGTAGGTCACGCGCGGGATGCCGGATTCGATGATGGGTGCCGGGCTCAGACCGGCGATTTCTTCGGCGACGAAGATGCCTTGCTGGAAGCCGCGGTGGGCCAGCTGAAGGCCGGGCACGATGTCCCCGATGGCGTAGACGTTGCCGACACCGGTGTGCAGCCGGTCGTTGGTGGGCACGAAGCCGCGTTCCATGGGGATGCCGGCGTCCTCGTAGCCTAGCTTCGCTGTCACGGGGCCGCGGCCCACGGCCACGAGCAGTACTTCGGCCTCCAGGGTTTTGTCGTCCTGGGTGGTGACGGTGACGCCGTCATCGTTCTGGGAGACACCGGCGAACATGGTGTTGGTGAGGAACTTAATGCCGCGTTTCGTGAAGGCCCGCTGGAGGCCTTTGGACAGGGATTCGTCCTCGTTGGCGATGAGGCGCGGAAGGGCTTCGATGATGGTTACTTCGGTACCGAAGGAAGCCCAGACCGAGGCGAATTCCACACCGATCACGCCGCCGCCGAGGATGAGTGCGCTCTTGGGGACGAAATCCATTTCGAGTGCCTGTTCGGAGGTGATCACCCGTCCGCTGATGTCCAGGCCGGGCAGGGATTTCGAATAGGACCCGGTGGCCAGCACAATGTTTTTGCCCCGGTAGCTGGTGCCGTCGACTTCTACCGTGTCTGCGGCGGCCAGCGTACCCCAGCCCTGGATCAGGTCGACGCTGCGGGAAGAAACGAGGCCTTGGAGTCCTTTATAGAGGCGGTCAACGACGCTCGCCTTGAACTTTGTCACCCCGGCCATGTCGACGCGGCCGAAGGCGCTCTCCACGCCAAATGCTTCGCTCTCCCGGATGGTGTCGGCCACTTCTGCTGAATGCAACAGCGCCTTGGTCGGGATGCATCCACGGTGCAGGCAGGTCCCGCCAAGCTTGTCGCCCTCAATCAGGGCCACCGTCATGCCCAGCTGCGCCCCGCGCAGCGCGGCGGCGTAGCCGGCGCTGCCGCCGCCGAGGATTACGAGGTCATAGGTCATGGTTTTCCTCCCGATGGAGCGAATTGAGGGGCGAGTCCGTGATTGAGGGAGCGGCGTTGCCCGCACCTAGGGGGAGCACAGGAGCCCCGAAGGTCGCCGTGGTGGCCAGTGTGCCTTGCCCATGAAGCCCCCGCATCTACACGGCTCCCGGATGTGAGTCCTGTCCCGATATTATGCCTGATACGGATCCTCAGGGGTCTTTCCCAGACGGGTGGTTGTTCCGTTGGCATGATGTGCGGAGCGATTGCGGCCTCCGGGTCTTTAGCGGGCCGGGTCCGGCAGCGTGCCGTTCGTTTCCACCTTTGACCGGGTACGGGATCTGAGCTGTTGGAAGAAGGCCAGCCCGGCGATGAAGACAACTCCGGCGACCCAGGTGTTGACGCGCGCACCCAGAATCGTGTTCGCTTCATCGGAGCGCATCAGTTCGAAGGCAAACCGGCCGGCCGTGTAGAAAACAATGTAGAGGGAGAAGACCGCTCCGGCTCCGAGCGTATATTTGCGGTCCAGGAATATCAGCAGTGCCGCCGCGGCCAGGCACCAGAGGGACTCGTAGAGGAAGGTCGGCTGGAAGTACCCGATGACCTCAGGGGTCCCTTCTGGAGTGGTCACTGCCTGTCCTGTGGTTGGGTCCATGGTGTGGATTTGCAGTTTCCATGGCAGGTCCGTGGGTGCGCCGTAGATTTCGTTGTTGAACCAGTTTCCCCACCTGCCCAGGGCCTGCGCCAGGAGCAGTCCGGGAGCGGCGGCGTCAGCGAACGCGGCGAAGGGGACTCCGGCGCGGCGGGCACCGATAGCTGCCCCGACCAGCCCGAGGGCAACCGCACCCCAGATGCCAAGGCCGCCTTCCCAGATCCGCAGGGCACCCCAGGGGTCCTTACCGGGCCCGAAGTAGAGCTGGTTGTCGGTGATCACATGGTAGAGCCGGCCGCCGACGATGCCGAAGGGGACGGCCCACATCACAATGTCCAGTGCCTGTGACGAGGTCCCGCCCCTGGCCTTGAGACGGCGGACGGTCAGCCAGGTGCCGACAGCGATGCCCGCGAGGATGCAGAGCGCGTAGAAGCGGATCGTCAGGGGGCCGAGCGCGACGGCGCTCAGCGTTGGTGAAGGCAGGAAGATCTCCTGCGTGGAGAACGATTGCATGGTTCGAGCTCACTGAAAGTAGGTGTCAGGAAGCGGCCACAGGACGGCGGCCGCCGAAAGCAGCATGCCCTGGTCCCGCCGCGGCAGGTTGGTACGCCCGGGCAGCTGTGAGGACGTCACAGGCCGGAGTAGGAGTGCAGGCCGTTGAAGAACTGGTTCACGATGGTGAAGTTGAACACCACGCACAGGTAGCCGACGATGGACAGCCAGGCGGCGCGGGTGCCGGTCCAGCCGCGCGTGGCGCGGGCATGGAGGTAGCCGGCGTAGACCACCCAGATGACGAAGGTCCAGACTTCCTTGGTGTCCCAGCCCCAGAAGCGGCCCCAGGCCTTTTCGGCCCAGATGGCCCCGAACATCAGGGTGAAGGTCCAGCCGATGAACCCGAGCGCGTTGATGCGGTAGGAGAGGTTCTCCAGGCTGAGCGCCGAGGGAACCAGACGCATGAACCCGAGCCTGTCCGCGCCTCCGGCAGCTACGGTTTTCTGGCGGTGGGACTGGACCAGCTGCAGGGCGGACATCGCGAAGGTCAGGGTGAACAGTGCCGAGGACAGTACGGCGATGGAGACATGGATGATCAGCCAGTAGCTCTGCAGCGCCGGAACGAGGTGCCCCACGGGCGTCCAGTAGGCGATCGAGGCGGCCACCTGCATGATGATGGCCAGACCGATCACGAAGGTGCCCAGGAAGCGCAGGTCGCGCCGGGTCAGCGCGAGCAGGAATACCGCCACGGCCACGAAGGCGCCGGTGGTAAGGAACTCGTACATGTTGCCCCATGGCACCCGGCCCGCGCCGAACGCACGGGTGACCACACCGGCGCCGTGGATCAGGGCGCCGAGTATCGTGAGGGCCACCGCCACCCGGGCCGGGACGCGCCGCCCGGGGGCGTAGCGCATGCCGGGTTCGGCAGTTTGGCCTGCGCCGGCCGCATCCGTTCCCGCTCGGCGGGCGGTTGAGCTCGGGCGTTCGGCTATGCCGGCCGGGCCGCCGACGTGGGAGGCCAGACGGTCACCGGAAGCGGCGGCGCTGATTCCGGCGCTGACCGGAACGCCGGCACGTGCAGGGGCCGCCTCTGCGGCTTTGAGGTCCACCGCGCGCAGGACCTTGCTGCTGCGGGCCAGGTCCCAGGCGAAGGCGATGAACGCCACGGTGTAGGTGCCTGCGGCCAGGAGCATGAACAGCTCGCTGTATTGGCCCATGGTTTCGTTGATGTCCGGCATTAGTGCTCCTTCGGTGAGCGGGCAGGGACGTTGGCGGCGTCGGTCGCGTGGGGCTCGGCGAGGTTCCAGCGGGCCATGAGCCGGGCGCGGATGGCCGCGGCCTCGGGTGCGAGCCGGTGGTCTTCGCCGCGGGCCAGCAGCCCGTATTCGATCATGGTGCGGCCGTCCTCGTGGGAGCCGGCGCGGAGCCAGACGCGGCGGCGGTTCACGTACAGGGACACGATCAGCCCGGCGACGGCAATCAGGGAGAAGATCAGGACCCCGTCCTGGCCCGGGACTGTGCGGATGTCCACCCCGATGTAGCGTTTGAGCCCGTCAAAGCTGATCGAGCCTTTGCCCTCCGGGAGGGTGTAGCTCTGCCCGGCGTCCAGGACAATCCCGCCGGCCGGCAGATCCCGGCCGTTGAGCTGGGTCAAGGTCTTTACGTCCAGGTTGTAGACGTTCTGGGGTTTGCCTGTATCGAGCCCGAGATCACCGTAGTAGGAGTTCAGGTTCAGTTGCGGGTTCAGCGGGTCCGGGTCGAAGCTGTAGGACACACCATCCTGGTTCTTGATGGCCGAGGGCAGGAAGAACCCGACGAAACCCAGCTGGGAGGGCGAGGCGTCCGGGACCTTGAGGACAATGGTGGAGGTGTACACGGCGTCGTTGGGGACGGATACGACAGGGCCGCTGAACGCGGTGTTCCCGTCCCCGTCTTTGACGGTGACGATGGGTGCGTAACCGTTGCCGACGAGGAAGATGCCGGTTCCGCCGAAGTAGACCGGTTCGTTGACTTTCAGGACCTGCTGCTGCGGGGCCGCGTCCGGGCTGTTCCGGGTCGTCAGGGAGGCTTTGAAATCGATGGGCTGGCCGAACTGCCGGGTGGATTCGCGGTCGAAACGGACGTCGAACTTGTCCAGGGTGACGGCGAAGGGATCCAGCCAGGAGGTCTGGAAGTTGGTGCCGGGGGTGAAGTTGTCGTAGCCGACGAGGGTGTTGACGAACGTGTCGCCTTCGATGATGATTTTTTGGCCCCGGTAGCCGAACAACCCGCCGACCGCGACGCTGACCAGCACGCCGATCAGGGCGGTGTGGAAGAGGAGGTTGCCGACTTCCCGCAGCAGCCCCCGTTCGGCTCCGAGGGAGGGCATCGCGCCGTCGGCGTCGCGGATGTCGACGCGGTAGCCGCGTTTCTTCAGTACTGCGGCTGCGTCCCGGACGGCGTCGCCCGGGCCGACAGCGGCGTCTGCCGGCAGCACGAGCGTGCCGTATTCGGGCAGACGCGACAGCCGCCGGGGGGTCCGCGGCGGGGCTGAACGCAGGGCCTTCCAGTGTGCCCGGGCCCGGGGTATCACGCAGCCGATCAGGGAGATGAACAACAGGATGTAAATCGCGGAGAACCACGCCGAGGAATAGACATCGAAGAGCTGAAGGGAGTCAAGGATTTTCCCGTACTCCGGACGGTCCTTGATGTACTGGGTCACCACGGCAGGGTTAGCCGGGCGCTGCGGGAACAACGAGCCCGGCACCGCGACCACGGCCAGCAAAAGCAGCAGAAAAAGTGCCGTCCGCATGCTCGTCAGCTGGGTCCACGCCCAGCGCAGCGTCCCGGCGGGGCCCAGCGGCGGGAGGACCGGCGCTGCCTTAGCATCCGGGGCGTCAGGTAGGGACATCGCTGCCTTCCAGTCGGGGTGTCAAGGGCGGGTGAGGTCTGCAACCCCGCAGTTCTACCTTACGTAGAATTAGTACAAGTGGGTGGCCGGCGCTTCGCCACGCCCCTTCCTGATAATATCGTCTGAAGACGATTGAACCGATTCCGGTTGAAACCTGAGCCTGGGCGTGGCGTGAAAACGGCACGTCCAGGACCACCATCCACGTCATAGGAGGAAGCCATTTGATGAACACTCCATCCGGCGGCGGCAGCCTGACCCGGCGCAGCATCTTTACGGGCCTGGCGGCTGTGGCCTCCCTTGGCTTGGCCGCCTGCGCCGGACCCGATCCGCTCGTCCAGCAGGCGGCGGCGGGGGATAACAAGAACTACATTGCCGGTGACGGATCGGTGCAGGAATACGCCGAGGGGTCCCGCGGCGCTCCGGTGGCCTTGAACGCGAACCTTTATGACGGCACGCCCGTCAGTTCCGGTGACTGGGCGGGCGCGGTCACAGTGCTCAATTTCTGGTACGCAGCCTGCGCCCCGTGCCGTGTCGAGGCCCCGCACCTGGAATCGCTGTACCAGGAGTTCTCCCCGCAGGGAGTGAAGTTCCTCGGGATTAACGTCCGGGATGAGAAGCCGACGGCGGAAGCCTTTGAGCGGACCTTCGGCGTGACGTATCCGAGCGTGCAGGACAAGGACGGGAAGGTACTGCTCGCCATGAGCCGCTTCGTCCCGCCCCAGGCGGTCCCGACCACCCTCGTCCTGGACAAGGAAGGGCGAGTTGCGGCGAGAATCCTGGGTGGACTGGACAAGAGCACCCTCAAAGCCCTGATCACTTCCGCACTCGAGGCCTAGGAAAAGCCGGGACGCGGGGGTTCCCGGACGCTCCGGCCGCATGCGAACACCCGGAATTCCGGCCATGCCGGAGCGGAACGAGAGAAGGCTGGTCCGTCATGACAGTGCAGTTGCCTGAGGGTTCCTTGGCTCTTCTGCGTGAGGGGTACACGTTCATATCGAGCCGGTGTGACCGGTTCGGCACCGATGCGTTCCGCACCCGGCTGATGCTGCGCCCGGTGATCTGCCTTCGCGGGGCGGAGGCGGCCGAGTTCTTCTACGGCGGTGGCCGGTTCGGCCGCAAGGGCCATGCCCCGCTCTGCCCAGCACCTGCTGCAGGACGCCGGCAGCGTGCAGTCCCTCGAAGGGCCCGCCCACCGGCACCGGAAACAGCTGTTTCGTGACCTGATGACCAAGGAATCGGTGGACCGTCTCGGCCAGGCTTTCGACACCGAATGGCGCTCCGCGGCGGAGCGGTGGCGTGGCGCGGGCGCGGTGGTACTCCATGACGAGCTGCGCCGGATCCTCACCGCAGCCGCCTGCGAATGGGCCGGAGTGCCGGCAGACCAGGCTACAGTGGGCCGCCGCGCCCGGGAACTGAGCCTGATGATCGAAAAGGCCGGCGCGGTCGGGCCGGCGAACTGGTATGCGCGGTGGCGCCGCCGCGGAACCGAAAAATGGGCCGCCGACTGCCTCGACACCATCCGCCGGTCCGGCCCGGACGCGGCCAGGGACACGCCGGCCGCGTCGATCGCCTTTCACACCGACGAACACGGCAACGCACTCCCGGTTGACACCGCGGCGGTGGAACTTCTCAACCTGCTCCGGCCCATCGAGGCCGTCAGCCGCTTCATGGTCTTCGCAGCCGTCGCCCTGCAGCAGCACCCCGAATGGAAAGACATCCTGAACGCAGGCCAGGACGCAGACCTGGACTGCTTCGCACAGGAAGTCCGCCGGTATTACCCGTTCTTCCCCTTCGTCGGCGGCACGGCCCGCCAACCACTGCAATGGAAGGGCCAGACATTCAAAGAGGGTCAATGGGTGCTGCTGGATCTGTACGGCACGAACCACGACGGCCGGATCTGGAAGGATCCGGAGAGCTTCGACCCTGCCCGGTTCCGCGCCTGGCGGCCGGACCCCCACACCCTGGTTCCCCAGGGCGCCGGCGACCCTGCCGCGGGGCATCGCTGCCCCGGTGAGGACATCACCGTTGACCTGATGCGGCGGGCCGTCCGGGCACTGGCCGCGGAGACCGGCATGAGCGTACCCGCCCAGGACCTGAGCATCGACCTTACCCGGATGCCCGCGCTGCCTCGAAGCGGTTTCATCCTCTCAGGACGCCCCGGACCGCACTGACACGGCTCCGCACATACCCCTGCCGCGGCGCCATAAGCGCGCTGGCCCCGGACCTGCACGCGGAACGCCATGAAGGTTGCGGCTGGCACATATCACCGACTTTGGATATCATCGGTGTATGACGATTGATACGAGAAGTGGCACCCGGCTGGAACCGGCCGCCGCGTTGTTCCATTCCCTGGCCGACCCCGCCCGGCTTGCCATCGTAAAGCGTATCGCCCGGGGCGAGGCCCGTGTCGGTGACCTGACCCAGGTACTGGGTCTGGCGCAGTCCACTGTCTCCGCGCACGTGGCCTGCCTGCGGGACTGCGGCCTGGTCACGGGCCGGACGGAAGGCCGGAAGGTGTTCTATTCCCTGACCCGTCCGGAACTGATCGATGTCCTGGCCCAGGCCGAGATCCTTTTGGCCGCCACCGGCAACGCAGTGAGCCTGTGCCCGACCTACGGCGACGCATCCCGCGACGCCGAAACCACCAAAGAGGAGCAACTGTGAGCGACGCGTGCGGATGCGGCGATGATAAGCCGGAAACAGAAGAAGGCCAGGAAGAAGCCGAGGGCTTCTGGCAGGTGACCGAGGTCCGCGCGGCCGCGGTCTCCGGAGTCCTGCTGCTGGTGGCGTGGATTGCTTCGCTGCTCGACGCATCCGAGTGGGTCACCCTGCCGCTGGAGGCCGCGGCGCTGCTGGTCGCAGCGTGGACGTTCGTTCCCTCCACCCTGCGCCGGCTGGTCAAGGGCAAGATCGGTGTCGGCACGCTGATGACGATCGCGGCCGTGGGCGCCGTCATCCTGGGCCAGATCGAGGAAGCGGCGATGCTGGCCTTCCTCTATGCCATCTCCGAGGGCCTGGAAGAATACTCGGTGGCACGCACCCGGCGCGGGCTGCGGGCGCTGCTGGACCTGGTCCCGTCCGAGGCCAGGGTGCTGCGCAACGGAACCGAAGTTACCGTCTCCCCGTCCGAGCTGGTGCTGGGTGAGACCATGGTCGTTCGCCCGGGCGAGCGTCTTGCCACCGACGGACGCGTCCTGACCGGGCGCACCTCCCTGGACACCTCAGCCCTGACCGGCGAATCAGTCCCTGTCGAGGCCGGACCCGGCAGCGAAGTCTACGCGGGGTCGATCAACGGCACCGGTCCGCTCGAGGTCCAGGTCACCAGCACCGCGGAGAACAACTCCCTGGCCCGGATCGTGCACATAGTTGAGGCCGAGCAGTCCCGCAAGGGCCCCGGCCAGCGCCTGGCCGACTCCATCGCCAAAAAGCTTGTCCCCGGGATCCTGATCGCCGCCGCGCTCATTGCCGTCTTCGGTTTCATCGTGGGCGAACCGGTCCTGTGGATCGAACGCGCCCTCGTTGTCCTGGTGGCAGCCTCGCCGTGTGCCCTTGCCATCTCCGTGCCCGTGACCGTGGTCGCCGCCGTCGGCGCGGCCAGCCGGATGGGCGTCCTGATCAAGGGCGGCGGCGCGCTGGAAACCCTGGGCAAAATCCGCACCATCGCCCTGGACAAGACGGGGACCCTGACCCGGAACAAACCCGCCGTGATCGAGGTCGCGGCCACCGCCTCCTCCACCCGGGAACGGGTGCTGGCCGTCGCCGCCGGCCTGGAAGAACGCAGCGAACACCCGCTCGCCCGGGCCATCCTCGCCGCCACCACGGACCGGGTCACCGTCACCGACCTGAACACGGTTCCCGGTGCGGGGCTCGAAGGGACCATTGACGGGCACAGTGCCCGGCTCGGCAGGCCCGGATGGATCGCCCCCGGGGAGCTGAAGGAAGCCGTCCGGCGGATGCAGGCCGGCGGCGCGACAGCGGTCCTGGTCGAGGAGCAATCTGTCCTCATCGGTGCCGTCGCCGTACGGGACGAACTCCGCCCCGAAGCCAGGGCCGTCATTGAACGCCTGAACCGCGCCGGCTACACCACCGCCATGCTCACCGGGGATAACCGGCTCACCGCAGAGGCCCTGGGCAAGGCAGCGGGCATCACCGAAGTCCACGCCGACCTGCGCCCCGAAGACAAGGCGGACATCATCCGCACCCTGAAGGAGCGGCAGCCGACCGCCATGGTCGGGGACGGCGTGAACGACGCCCCGGCCCTGGCGACCGCCGACACCGGCATCGCGATGGGCGCGATGGGCACCGACGTGGCCATCGAAACCGCCGACATCGCCCTGATGGGCGAGGACCTGCACCACCTGCCCCAGGTACTGGAGCACGCCCGCCGTACCCGCCGGATCATGTTCCAGAACGTGGGCCTGTCCCTGGCCCTGATCGCGGTGCTGATCCCGCTGGCCCTGTTCGGCATCCTGGGGCTGGCAGCCGTGGTCCTGATTCATGAATTGGCCGAAATCGTTGTCATCGCCAACGGCGTTCGCGCCGGCAAGGTCAGCAAGTACGCCACCATCCCGGTTTCCCGGGACGCCGTCCCCAACCTGGAACCGGCCCGGTGAGCCAAGCGGCACCGGTCCGGGACAGTGCCCCGTCCCGGCCGTGGATACGGCGGGGCGGGCTGCTGCTCGGCGCGCTACTGCTCGCCGGAGCCGACTTGCTGATCAAGGCCCAGGCCGAGGCAGGCCTCTCCCGGGGAGAGGTAATCGAAACCCCGCTGCTGACAATCAAGCTCCTGTACAACACCGGGGTTGCCTTCAGCCTCGGCGCGACCCTGCCCACCGGTTTTGTCGTGGCCGGTACCGGGGTCATCATCGCCGCGCTGCTGTCCTGGCTGACGGTCAGCGCCCCGAAGATGTCCAGGACCTCCTTTGCGGGTGGAATCCTTGTTGCCGGCGGCGCCGTCGGGAACTTCATCGACCGGCTTGACGGGCGCGGGGTCGTGGATTATCTGCACAGCGGATGGTTCCCGACGTTCAACCTCGCCGACGTCTTCGTCACGCTCGGCGTCGCCGTCCTGGTGCTGGGCATGTTGCGGCCCGGTAAGGACCCGGAGAACGGGACGTGAGTCTGGGCGGGTTCTTCGCCGAGGGTGTGCAGTCAGGAGCCCTGCTCCTGGCGGTGCCACTGGCGGTCATCGCCGGTCTCGTCTCGTTCATCTCGCCCTGTGTCCTACCCCTGCTCCCGGGCTATCTGGGCTACGTCTCCGGTCTGGCCGGAACGGATGAGAAGGCCGCACGCCGGCGGACCACCGCCGGCGTCGGGCTGTTCATCCTCGGTTTCGCCGCGGTTTTCACCCTGTATGGTGCGGCATTCGGGACCATCGGGCTCTGGCTGGTGAGCTGGAGCGATGTGATCACCCGTGTCCTGGGTGTGGTCGTCATCGTCATGGGTGTGGCCCTGTCCGGGAAGATCCCGTTCCTGCAGAGCACGGCGAAACTGTCCTGGAAACCGAACACCGGCCTGGCCGGGGCCCCGTTGCTGGGCATCGGATTCGGGCTCGGCTGGACCCCCTGCATCGGCCCGACCCTCAGTGCCGTCCTGGCGCTGAGCACCACCACCGGCTCGGCCTGGCGCGGGGCGCTGCTCGGTTTCGCCTACTGCATCGGCCTGGGCATCCCCTTCCTCCTCGTCGCCCGGGGCTTTGGCTGGGTCACCGGCACCCTGGGCTTCGTCCGCCGGAACATCAGGACCTTCAATCTCGCAGGAGCCGCGACCCTGATCCTGGTCGGGATCCTGATGGTCTCCGGTGTCTGGACCACCTGGATCCTGAGCCTGCAGAACCTGATCGGAACCTTCACTACTCCCATCTGACCCACCCTGCGGGTATGCAACCCGCGGCCGGACACACTGAGAGGTACACGGGCCCATGCTTGGCATCATCGCAGCCGCGGCAGCCATGTTCGCCGCCACGAATATCGACGACATCGTCGTTTTGACCGTCCTGTTCCTGGCCTCCGCTAAAGGCCGGCCCCGGCCCTGGGAGATCGTCGGCGGGCAATACCTGGGATTCATCACCCTGGTCGGCATCAGCGTCCTGGCCGCCCTTGGGCTGACGCTTGTCCCGGACGAATGGGTCGGCTGGCTCGGCATGGTCCCGCTGGCCATCGGGGTTATCGGCCTGATCCGTTTCCTGCGCAAACGCGGGGAAGAGGACGAAGAAGGTGCCATCAGTGCGATCGGCCTGCTCAGCGTCGCCGGCATCACCATCGCCAACGGCGCGGACAACATCGCCATCTACACCCCGATCTTCCGCACCATGGCGCCTCAGGACACCGTGGTCACCATCGTTGTATTCCTCATCCTGGTCGCCGTCTGGTGCGCGCTGGGACGTGTTGTAGGCACCCACCCGAAAGTCACCGAGACCCTGGAAAAGATCGAACACTGGCTGGTCCCTGCGGTGTTCATCGGGCTGGGCCTGTTCATCCTCATCAGCTCCGGGGTCGTGCCCCGGCTGTTCGGCGCCTGACCGTCATAAATCTTTTGGGACGAACACAGACCAGGGTCAGGAGGAATCATGAGGGAAACACCGTTCCGGTTGTTGCTCGATGCCCGCGCCTGCCGGAAAAAGGGCAGCGCTGCGATCCTGCAGCGCCAACGCGAGCGGCTGGTGGAGATGGTGACATACGCACGGACGTGCTCCCCGTACTACCGCCAGCTCTATCAGGGCCTGCCGGCACGGATCACGGACCCGCGTCTGCTGCCCGTGACGACAAAGGCCGCACTGATGGCACATTTCGATGACTGGGTCACAGACCCTGCGGTGACCCTGGAGGGAACGCAGTCGTTCGTCGCGGACCCGTCGCTGCTCGGTGAGAAGTTCCTCAACCGCTACACGGCCGCTACGACATCCGGGACGACCGGCACCCGCGGACTGTTCCTGCTCGACACCCGAACCCTGGCCGTATCCAAGGCCCTGACGTTCCGCATGCTCAGTTCCTGGCTCACCCCGGCAGACCTCATGGGGATCATCCGCGGGCGCGGGCGGATAGCCATGGTCGTCGCCACCGGCGGCCACTTCGCCTCAGCAGCAGCCGCAGCCGCGCTACGAAAGGGACCAGCCCGGCACAGCGTGCGCGTGTTCCCGGTCCAGACGCCGATACCGGACCTCGTCGCTCAGCTGAACAGCTTCCGCCCGGCCCTCCTCGCCCCCTACGCCTCCACTGGCCGGTTGCTGGCATCCGAGCAGGAAGCAGGACGTCTGACCATCCAGCCCGTTGCTGTTATTCTCTCGGCCGAGGGACTGCCTGCGGGAGAGTACGCCAGGATCAGCGGAGCGTTTGGGGCGAAGGTCCGGCAGGGCTACGCAGCGACTGAATGCCCCTTCCTGAGCTACAGCTGCCAGGAAGGCTGGCTGCACGTCAACAGCGACTGGGCCATCCTGGAACCGGTGGATGCAAACCATGAACCCGTCCCGCCCGGGCAGCCCTCGCACACCGTGCTGCTGAGCAACCTGGCCAACCGCATCCAACCCATCCTGCGCTACGACCTCGGCGACAGCGTCACCGCAAGGACTGACCCCTGCCGGTGCGGGGACCCGACGCCGGCCATCCACGTGCAGGGACGGAACGCCGAGCTGCTGACCCTCCAAGGCAACCGGCTCGCCGTCGCAGTGACACCCCTTACGCTGAGTACCGCCCTCGACAGGGTGCAGGGCCTGAGTAAGGGCCAGATCATCCAGACAGGACCCCAGAGCCTCAGCCTCCGGCTGCAGCCCGCCGCCGGTGCGGATCCTGAGAACGTATGGGAATCCGCCCGGTCCGAAATCACCCGCGCGTTGACCAGTCATGGGCTGGGCAACGTCACCATCACCAGGGACGCCGGGCCACCGCTACTCACTCCAGGCGGCAAGCACCGCACAGTCGTCCCGCTGCCCCCGTAAGAGCCATCCCATCTTGTCGGCGAATACATTGGTGATGCCGACGGCCACTAGAGCATCCAGTCGCCGGGCCCAGGTCCGGCTTGGCCGTTGAGACCCGCGCATATCCAATATCCATCCCCGCACCGTACCGGAATTTGCCCCGTGACGCTCGGAAATGAGTTCGCGTTCAAACTCGGCCAGGAGCCCGAAGACAAGCTTCCCGGAGGCCCTAGTGGTATCGGATGGCGGCGCCCTTCCGATGAGGACCTTCAGACCGATCCCACGCCCGGTCAGGTCATGGACGATGTTGACCAGGTTGGGCTACACCGCGGCACACCGATGGGCTGGGAACAGCTCACCGGCGACTACACGTGGCCCCGCCCCAACCAGATCAAACCCGGCAAATACGGGCCACTACCCCGCCCGGCCATACCCTAGCGTCGGATATTTCACTTTTTCACACGTCACCCCAACCTGGCCAGCCAGGACGGCACCGCGCCAAGTCCCGTTGTTTCTGCGGTCAATAGCGAATTGATGCCCTGGACGCTGGCGCTGGCGGTACTCGCCGTCATCCTCGGAGGCATCCGGATGATCTGGGAACAGCGTGGGGCGCCGCTAAAGGACCTGCTCCGTTCGCTGCTCACGCTCACTCTGGTGTCGGGCCTTGGCCTGGGTGTCATCTCAATTCTGGTGATCGCGGCCGACGCCTTCGCTGTCGCCGTCATCGAGCGTTCGACAGACGGGAAGGGCTTCGCAGAGGCGATGAACATCCTGGTCATGACCAACCAGACCGGCGTCGGGGTGTTTATCCTGATCGTTCTGGGGCTGATTGGTCTGATTGCATCTCTCGTCCAGGTCGTGCTGATGGTGGTGCGCAGCGGCATGCTGGTGATCCTGGCGGGCATCCTGCCGACCACGGCCGCGTTCACCAACACGGAGATGGGCAGGCAGTGGTTCCAGAAAGCAGTTGGCTGGACTATCGCGTTCATCCTCTACAAACCTGCCGCAGCCATCGTCTACTCGGTCGCATTCCTCCTCATGGGCAGCAACAGTGGGAAGAATTCGTTGATCACGTCCATCACGGGCTTCACGTTGATGATCGTCGCGCTGTTCGCTTTGCCGGCGCTGATGCGATTCGTGACGCCGATGGTCGGTGCCGTCGCCTCCGGCGGGGGAGCAGGAGCAGGAGCCGCCGTGGGGGCCATGGCCACAGGTGCCGTCTCCATGGGCCGCAGCGGAAGCGGTAAAGGCAACGCCACCCCGACACCGGCCAGTACACAAAACAACCAGTCAGGCTCATCTCCGAAGGGCAGCACCGGAACCACCGGCCTCAGAGGGAATGGCGGGAAGCCGACGCCCGGGGCGACCGGTCCGGGCGGGGCCACCAGCGCCGCCACAGCCGTCGCGCCAGGCGCTACCGGCGCAGGAGCAGGGGCAGCCGCAGGCAGCGCAGGCGCCGCCTCGGGTGCAGCGTCAGCTGCAGGTCCGGCCGGCATGGCCGTCGCCGTAGGAGCACAAGCAGCGTCCAGGGTTTCCCAGGCCGCACAACAGACCGCGCAGGATTCAACCGGGGAGGGCCCCAGTGGCAGCAATTAATACCGAATACAAGGAACCGTCCTACGGCAACTGGCGCGTCCCGCGTTCTGCCGGGCTGGGCAACCTCGGCGCTATCGGCACCGGCATTGTCATGGCCGGTTTGTTGCTGGGCATCATCAGCTTCGCCATCTGGGGCCTGCTCCCGGGCCTTGCTGTCCTTGCCGTCGCCGGGGCGGCCGCCCTGCTGCTGACGGTCAAGGACAAGCACGGCCAGTCCGTTGTTGACCGGTTCGGAACACGGATGAGCTTCCGTCTCGCCAAGTCCTCCGGAACGAACCTCTACCGTTCCGGCCCCCTCGGGGTCGCCGAGTGGGGCATGTACCAGCTGCCGGGACTTGCCGCGAAGTCGACCCTCTACGAATTCACCGACTCCTACAAGCGCCCGTTCGCACTCCTGCATGTCCCGGCCACCAGCCACTACACCGTGATCTTCTCCACCGAACCCGACGGAGCGTCCCTGGTGGACCCGGAGCAGGTCGATGCGTGGGTCGCGAACTGGGGCGGCTGGCTCGCCGGCCTCGGGGACGAAGCGGGCCTGGACGCCGCCGCCGTGACGGTGGAGACCGCACCGGACTCCGGCTACCGGCTCCGCAATGAGGTCATGATGAACATCGACCCGAACGCCCCGGAATTTGCCAAAAAGGTGCTCAACGAGGTCGTGAAAACGTATCCGGAAGGTTCGGCCACGGTCCGGGCCTGGGTGTCCCTGTCCTTCAACGCCTCCCTGCGGGCGGGCGCGAAGAAGCGCACACCCGAGGACGTCGCCCGTGACCTCGCGTCCCGGATCCCCGGGCTGTCGGCCCGGCTGCAGTCCACCGGCGCCGGGATCGCCCGGCCGATGTCCGCGCAGGAACTCTGCGAGGTCGTCCGGATCGCCTACGATCCGCCCGCGGCCCTGATCATTGACGAAGCGCACTCCGCCGGCTCCCCGGTGTCCCTGACCTGGGGCGAAGTCGGACCCTCCGCGACGCAGGCGTCCTGGGATGACTACCGGCATGACAGCGCGTTCTCCGTCTCGTGGACCATGACCGGTGCCCCGCGCGGGTCGGTGAACTCCTCGGTCCTGTCCCGGCTGCTGGCCCCGCACGGGGACATCGACCGCAAGCGCATTTCACTGCTCTACCGCCCGATGGATTCGGCCCGTGCCGCGGCCGTGGTTGAGAGGGACCAGAACAACGCCAACGTGCGCATCACCTCCGGGGGACGCCCGTCCGCCCGTGCCCTGGTCGATGCCCGCTCCGCCGTGCAAACCGCCCAAGAAGAAGCCCAAGGCGCCGGGCTGGTGAACTTCGGCATGGTCGTCACCGCCACCGTGACCGACAAGGAACGCCTCGCAGATGCCGTGGCCGCCGTGGAGCAGACCTCCGGCACCGCCCGGGTGCTGCTGCGCCGCGCCTACGGCGCCCAGGACACCGCGTTCGCCGCGTCCCTGCCGCTCGGGCTGGTCCTTCCCAAGCACAGCCTCCTGCCCTCCGAAATCAAGGATGCCCTGTAATGGCCCGCATGAAACTCTTCACCCGCCCCGCCAAGAAGGCCGCAGCACCGGTCAAGAATGCGCCGAAGAAGAAGGCGGAGAAGGAACAGCGTCAGCCCGGGCCCTCTGCCCGGGGCTGGACCGGACGCGGCGGCGGCATGGCCGCCCTCGTCCCCTCCGTGAAGGAATACCGGGGAACCACGGTCCAGGTGTGCGGGCTGTGGCCGTTTTCCTCCGGGGCCTCCTCACCCATGATCGGCGTCCCGCTCGGACGCCACGAGGAAACCCAGGCCACGGTCTGCTGTGACCCGATCAGCTGGTTCCAGCGGGCACGCCTGATTTCCAATCCGTCTGCGTTCATCCTGGGCAAGCCGGGGCTGGGAAAGTCCACCGTGGTGCGCCGGATGTTCATCGGTCTCTCCGCTCAGGGCGTCCACCCTCTGATCCTGGGGGACTTGAAAGGCGAGCACGTCAAAGCGGTCCAGGCACTCGGCGGACAGGTCATCAAGCTCGGCCGCGGCGTCGGGTACCTGAACATCCTCGATCCCGGCCAGGCCGTCGAAGCGGCGCAGCTGCTCGAAGCCAGCGGCCATCACGAGGACGCCGCCCGGGTCCGCGCCGACGCGCACGGCCGTCGCCTGACAATGGTTGTCTCCCTGATCACGATCAGCCGGAACAACCCGCCCACCGATCAGGAACAGACAATCCTGGACCGGGCCTTGCGGGTCCTCGATGACCGGTTCGACGGTGTTCCTGTCCTCAAAGACCTCCTGGACGTGATCATCTCCGCACCCGACGAGCTGCGGCAGGTCGCCTTGGACCGTGGGGACATGGCCGTCTACCTGCAGGAGACCCGGGCACTGGAAGCAACCCTGCTGGGCCTGACCGGTGGCGGGAAGCTGGGGGAAATCTTCTCCCGGCACACCACCAACCCCATGATGCGCGACCGCGCCGTGGTCTTCGACGTCTCCAGCATTGACGAAACCGAAACCGACCTCCAAGCTGCAATCCTGCTCGCGTGCTGGTCCTACGGCTTCGGCACCGTCAACGTCGCCAACGCCCTCGCGGACGCCGGCCTGGAACCGCGCCGAAACTACTTCGTCGTCCTCGATGAACTCTGGCGGGCGCTGCGCGCCGGTAAAGGCATGGTGGATCGGGTGGACGCCCTGACCCGGCTCAACCGCTCCGTCGGTGTCGGGCAGATCATGATCTCCCACACCATGTCCGACCTGCTGGCACTGCCGGCAGAAGAGGACCGGATGAAAGCCCGCGGCTTCGTGGAACGCTCCGGCATGGTCATCTGCGGTGGCCTCCCGGCCTCCGAGATGCCGCTGCTGACCTCGGCCATCCCGTTGTCCCGGCAGGAACAGCAGAAGCTCATCTCCTGGCAGGACCCGCCCGCATGGGACTCCCGCGGGCTCGACGTCGAACCCCCCGGACGCGGGAAGTTCCTGATCAAGGTCGGCGGCCGTCCCGGCATCCCCGTCCTGGTGGGCCTGACGTCCCTCGAACAGGGCCCGGACGGAGTCAACGACACCGAAGGAAAGTGGCATGAGAACGTTGAGAAGTTCGCGTGAATTTTGACGCTTTTGGCGGGAACTTGAGCATGCCCGGGGGTTGCAGCGGGTGTGGGTGCTCAGGTTCGGGGAACCTGTTCGCCTTCAAGGGTGAGGTCGGGGTGCTCGACGGTGTTGAGGTAGCGGGTGGCGCCTTCGACGCTGAGCCCGAACAGGTCGCAGATGCGGCGGATGTCGCCGCCGGTGGCGTGGATCTCGTGGAGGATTCGGTCCTCGCGCAGCGCCTGGGGCCGCAGCGTCAATCCGGTCCAGGGGTACTGCCGGCTGACGGGCAGGAGCCGGGGCGCCGTACGCCGGTTGATGAGCAGGTGCGGGTTGGCACTGCCTGGCCAGGTTCGGTTGCGCTGGTCGAGCCAGGCTGCCAGGCGGGTGCGCACGGGCGCGGCCAGCGGAATGTCGCGGGTGCCGAGTACCAGGTGTCCGTCGCTGATGTCGGTGAGGCGCAGCTCGCTGAGCTGTTTCTTGGTCAGTGCGTGGAAGGCGACCAAGGCAACCGCGAGGGCGACGACCGGCTTCGGGGAGTTCAGCTCCTCGCGGATCGCTGCGGCGTCCAGGGCGAGAGGGATAGTGCTGGCCTTCGGGGACGCCTTCATCCCGCGGGTCGGATTGGCGAAGATGAGCCGGCGGCCTTTGAGGGTCGTGAAGAGCGACTTGAGTCCGTTCCCGGCGATGTGGCGGCGGGCCGTCGTTTCGTCCAGCGCGGCTGTGATGTCGGTGCGGGTGACCTCGGCGAAGGATTGGAGGCCTGCTCCGGCCCAGGCGTGGATGATGGGTTCGATGCCCATGATGTGCGCCCTGATGGTCTGTGGGTCGCGCGGGATCTGCCGTGGCGCCTGGTGGGCGCCGTTGGTCAGGACCTGCAGCCACACCTCGAGCTGGTCCTTCATGACCGGTGGCAGGGTGCTGGTCTTGGCAGCGAAGTAGCGTTCGAGCCGGGTCGGCCGGTCCTCGATGAGCAGGCCGGCCGCGGCCAGCACGTCGATCGTGGAGAGGACGTTGCCGGAGTATTGGCGCAGCTGGAGGACGTCGGTGGCGCGGATCTTCGCGGTCGGGCTGAGCCGGAAACCCTGCAGCAGCCGCAGCGAGCGGGTTACGTCGTTGCGTTGCCGCTTGCTCCAGCCGGCCCTCTCGGCGTGTTCACGGACGATGGCGGCGCAGTAGCGGGTCAGGTCCCTTTCTTCGAGGCGGAGACGCGCTGCGACGACGGCGGGATCGGGCGCCATATCGAACAACGTCATCTGCCCGCCGTGGTCGGCAGCAGATCCGGGGCCGGGCGGGTTGTTCTTGTCCCGCCGTTTCCATGGGGCGCGCTGGTCCGGGCTCAAGTGTGGTGCTCCGCGGCGGTGGAAGCTCATGTTGGCGAAGAAGAGCTGGTGGCCATCCCTATTCGCGCCGGCCAGGTCCAGGCCGTGTCCGGGCTCCTGGACCATTCGGGCCTGCTCCAGACACAGCCGGCAGGCCCGCCGCTCTCCGACACGGGCGGCGCGCCCGCAGAAGTCGCAGACTCCTTCCGGGTAGTGGGAACGCCACCATCGACACGGCCAGCACGTCCACTTGTAGCGGCGGTAGACACCCCACGCCAGACAGTCCTTGCACGAGCCTGGGTATTGTGGGCTGCCGGGATGGCAGCCGGCACACATGCCCTGGCTGAAGTAGCCCATGTCGGTTCCGCACTTGGAGCACGGCGGTGCAATGAACGGCCCGCCGGGAAGGCAGACATAGCAATAGTCCACCCGAGGGAAGGTCCAGGCGACACGGTTGATTTGGCAGCGGGGGCACATCGATGGCGGCCGCAGCGGCGCCGTCGGGCCCGGGGCAGGACTCACAACAGCCCTGCCTATAGGGGCGGTTCGGACCGCGGCTTGCCGAATCTCGGCGTGACGACCGGCGATGCCCCGCCATTGCCGGCGCCGTGGCCCTGGTCATCGCCGTTGACGGTCTCGGTGGCGCGTGGACGACGTGCCGCGACCTTGTCCGGCTCGGGGCTCATCAGGTCCGTCGGCGTGCACTTCAACACTGAGCAGAGCACGTCGAGCTCTTCGAGTCTCATCGTCGCCGGTGTCCCGGCCCACCACGAGGACATCTTCCCGGCGCTGATCTCCAGCCCGGCATCGGCGAGCATCCGGCGCATCTGCGCTGACTTCCAGACCCCGCGTTCGGCGGCTCTGATCCGCAGATTCCACAGCACGGCATCATCCTTCCTTCTGTGTGGTTGCGAAGCGGGATTCGACCCGCTCATTGGCGTTCTTCCAGGCCAGCTCGACGTGCTCGCTGCGCACGTGGATGTAACCCGAGGTAGTCGAGAGCCACTGATGCCCCAGCAGCTCTTGAAGCGCTTTGATGTCCATTCCGGCCCCGTAGAGCGAGGAGGCGCAGTAATGCCGCAGAACGTGGGGCGTCATCCGTCCCGACCAGGCCGGCAACCACTGCTCGACCTGCAAGCCCAGGCTGCGCCGCAGCGCGTTGCCACCGACCCGGCCGCATCGTCCCAGCTCGCGGTCGAACCGCTCCGAGGGGAGCAGGGGTGCGCCGGGGTCGCCCCAGTCCTCGCCGTACTGGTGTCGGACCTCGCCCAGCCACCAGTCGATCAGCTCGGCCGCGCCGTTGATCGCGGGTACCAGACGCGGCTTCGGGCCACGGCCCTGTGCTCCCTTGCCGAACCGGACGTGGAGCTTGCCGAACCCGCCCAGGTCCGGGCGCCAGTCCCGGATGTCGAGCATCACCGTCTCGTTGATCCGCAACCCCAGCCGACGCCACAGCGAGGCAGCGAAGTAGTCCCGCGCGGCGGGCAGATACTTGCGGGC
The DNA here is from genome assembly GCF_000196235.1 of Arthrobacter sp. FB24. Taxonomy (NCBI): domain Bacteria; kingdom Bacillati; phylum Actinomycetota; class Actinomycetes; order Micrococcales; family Micrococcaceae; genus Arthrobacter; species Arthrobacter sp. FB24. Next base: position 51,693 of record NC_008539.1, read on the forward strand.
CTGCGGGATCGAGTGCCGCCAACAACTAAAGAACGCGTCGATCTCGGCATCGGACGGCGGCACTCTGACGTTGCCCAGCGACGCCCCGGACTGGCGGTTGAACTCATCGATGGGCTGCTCGACCAGTACCCCGGCCACCCGATGGATCCGGCCCTGGTAACGGCTGATCATGAACTCGTAAAACAGCGCCAGCGTCCCGGCCTTGCCGGCTCTGGTGCTCACACTGCGACCCAGCCTGCGCTGTTCGGCCAGGAAGCGGTCGGCGTCCTGGCAGGTCGCCGCCCACAGCGGGCCCGTCACCGACCGGGCGAATTCAATAATCGTCGCCCGGGTATTGCGGATATGCGGATCGCTCAAACCAGCCGCTGCCATCGCCAGCGCGTACTGGTCAACGATCTCCTGCTCGAAATCCTCGGCCGCCTGCACACTCCAGAACGCCGGATCCATGGCGCCGCCACCGGGCAACGCCACCAGCACCATCAGCTACCAACTTCAGAAGGAGCGAGCATGCGTCGACATTACGCCCAAACCGTCACTCTCGTCGATGGTTCGTCGGTTCGGGCCCCAAGGGGCTCCGAACCGAAATCACCTGCTCAAACGCGAATCCCGGCCGCAGAACAGGCCAACGAACCTGAGCGAATAGAGATAGCCCCGGAAACCCTCCTCGAGCCAATGACCCCTGACCTGCCCCTTGAAGGAGGCACACTGTGAGTGCACCGAACCGTAAGGGAATGGGCCTGGGGGATGCCCTGCTGGTCTGGTTCGCCATCGGATTCATCGTCATCGTCGGCGGCGGGACTTACGCGGCCGTCCACCTGGGATCTTGGATGGCCGGCATAGACGCACCCCCCAAACATCCCATCGACCTGATCGCCGGGCTGGTCAAGGGCCGCGTGCCGTGGCCCGTCCAGTCCACCGTCGCGGCCGCCCTCATGGCCGGCGTGGTCCTGGCCCTGACCATCGTCGTTCTCGTGGCCTGGAGGAAGGGTGCCTCCAAGCGTGCCCGCGTCGACAAGGCCGCACGGTACCTGGGTCGAGGGAAGTCCTTGGCTGCGTTCTCCGAGAAGGGCGCGAAAGCGACGGCGGATCGGCTGGGAGTGACAGGCACGCCGGGCATCGTGGTGGGCAAGGTTGTCTCCACCGGCCAGACGTTCATTCAGTCCTGGGAAGACCTCAGCCTCGATATCTGGGGGCCGCGTACCGGTAAGTCGACCTCACGGGTTATGCCCGCGATCCTGGACGCACCGGGTGCTGTGGTGTCGACCTCGAACAAGCGTGACGTGGTGGACGGCACCCGTGGCGTCCGCGAGCTCACGGCCCCGGTATGGGTGTTCGATCCGCAGAAGATCGCGCAGGAGGAAGCACAGTGGTGGTGGAACCCGCTCTCTTACGTCACCGACGAAGAGAAGGCCTACAAGCTCACGCAGCACTTCTCGGTTGGGTCGCGGGTCCCGGGTTCCAAGCCGGATGCCTACTTCGACCCCAAAGCCGAAGACATCCTCTCCTCGTACTTCCTCGCGGCCGCCCTCGGGGGGCTGCCCATTACGCAGGTGTACCTGTGGGTGACGGAGCAGGTAAACCGGGAACCAATCAACATCCTGAAAGAGCATGACTACGAGCTGCAGTACAAGGGCCTGGAGTCCACGCTGGAGCTGGCCGACAAACAGCGCGACGGCATCTTCGGCACGGCCGAGAAGATGATCCAGTGCCTCAAGAGCAGGAACACGCTGCGCTGGGTCGCTCCCATGGGCGGTGCGACAGTGGCCACGGATACCCGCCGGCAGTTCAACCCGCACGCTTTCGCCGCCTCCCAGGAGACGATCTACATCCTCTCCAAGGAAGGGGCCGGCTCCGCCTCCCCGCTCACCACAGCGTTGACGGTGGCGATCGCCGAGGCGATGGAGGAACGGGCCGAACGCAGCGGCGGCCGCCTGCCCAGACCGGCACTGTTCGCCCTCGATGAGCTGGCCAACGTCGTCCGCTGGGCAGCCCTGCCGGACCAGTTCAGCCACTACGGCTCCAAGGGCCTGATCGTCATGGGCATCCTGCAGTCCTGGTCACAAGGCGTTGAACTGTGGGGCGAGGCGAACATGCGGAAAATCTGGTCAGCCGCGAACGTCAAGGTCTACGGCGGCGGCGTCGCCGAAGAAGGCTTCCTACGCGCCCTCTCGGACCTGATCGGGGACTACAGCTACACCAACGTCTCCGTCTCCTCCGGCAAGTCCGGCTCCAGCCGCTCCCGCCAGGAGGGCAAGGAACGCATCTTCGATGTCTCCAACCTCGCGGAGCTGGACCGTGGCCGCGCCGTGGTCCTCGCCTCCGGCGCACCCGCCACGCTGGTCCGGACCATGCCCTGGTACACCGGCCGGCACAAGGAAGCCGTGGAGGCGTCCATCAGGAAGTACAGCCCCCGCCCGGAGGAACCGGAGGCCGTCCCGGTGCCCGCCGCTCCGGTCGCTAATCCCTGGGTCACCGGGTAAGGAAGCGATCAGCCATGGCAGATGATTTCGGATTGTTCGACACGGACACCCCCGCCCTCAACCCCGGCGTTGGCGAAGACGGCAAACCGGAGAAGGCACCGGAGCTCGTCTACGGCACGGCCGAAGAGTTCCTTCACGAACAGCTGCTGCCGACATACGTCCGCAGCGTCACCGGAAAGACCGCGAAGTGGTGCATCGAGTGGTATTTCCACCCCGAAGCCGTCTCCCGCGTTGCGGCCTTGTGGCGTTCCTGGGAGCACCTGCGTCTCGACCCGGCAACCGGCATGAGCGTCTGGTGGCGGGATCATGCAGACCACCACATGGCCGTCCTGCTGAACCCCCAGGGGCCGTTCTACAACTGCGACATGAAAGAACACCGCGACCCCGACCATCTGGAACCAAAGAAAGCACCCGACGGCTGGTTCCGCGACGCACGGACACAAGCTACCTAAAACGACATGCCTAGGAAAAGGTGAGACTCCAGATGGAGGGCGCCACCGGATTCTCAAGTATCTTTACTAATGACTGCCTATCGAGGGGTGTAGCTTGCAACAGATATTTCCACGGGCCGCCATTGAAGACGCCTTGCAATGCAGCAATGTGGAGTATCGAGGCACCGGAAGCTTCGGAGAAGTCTGGCGAGCTCCCTACAACGAGGCGGACGCCGCATACAAGATAATTCATGGAGACGGCTACGACACTCAGCGGATCCTGCGCGAGATCCAAGGTTATCGTCGAGTAAACCATCCAAATGTGGTCAAGCTCTTTGACGTACAAACCATGAGTATTGCAGGTACACAAAGGCCAATCATGGTCTTCGAATTCATCCCTGGCTGCGACCTCGCCGAGGCAATCTCTGCAGGTCGCCCCACCGGTGACGAACTCCGCGGCCTGGCACACGGACTCTTGGACGGTGTTTCTGCGATGCACGCCGCCGACCTCCTGCACCGCGACCTCAAACCGGCGAACATCGCCCTCAGAGACGGAAAGTTCGACTCTGCTGTGATCCTCGACTTGGGTCTGGCGAAACTCCTCGACGTAGAGTCAGTCACCCGATACCCGTCGCTCGTCGGCACGACCTTGTATATGGCCCCGGAACAACTCCGCGGAGAGCGGGCGCTCAAGGCAAGTGATCTATGGGCCATTGGCGAAATCCTTTTCGAAGCTGCCACGGGAAACCACCCATATTTCAAGGCCGGCGAAAAGATCGGCATAGACGAGGCCTTTAGAAGATTCGAAGACTCTCCCGTCGTCCCTCAGGAAGTTCCCGATGACCTACGGGAACTGATAACGCGCTGCTTATCGGACGTTCCTCACCGGCGCGGAACACTTGCTAAAGCGAAAAGCCGACTTTCCTAGGAGATAAAATGTCACGCGATGATGATGAGAGCACGCTTGAGTTCATAGTCGACTCTCTTGAGGCCAACGCCCTGGACGAATCCGATGACTTTGAGTTTGATCCGGAAACGGCAGAAATATTGTCTGATCCCGAATCGGATCCTGGAATCACCATCGAAGACACCGAGGAGGCCCAAGACCCTGTGGCTCAAGCGCTAAAGCCTGGGGCGCCCCTTTTCTTGCTCCATAAGAGCGCCCACCACTCTGCGATCCTTCCTGCAGTGGCAGCCGATATAACAGTCAAGCATGGCGGAGCACTTCACGTTGGCGTCGCCGCGTCCGTGCCGAGAACTACTCCGCAGGCCCTGAAACGATTCTTCGAGTCAATGCCTTCCACGACCCTTCGTTTCGCGGATCCGGAAGCTTTCGCACGACACGATTCCTTGGGACCGTATATTGCCGCTCAACGGGAGGACAAGCCGTTGGTGGGCAGGACTGGCGCTCATTGGAAATACTTTGGGGACCCACAGGTTGGAGGAAGGAATGCGACCTGGGTTAAGGATGTATTGGACGCCCAACGATCCATGGGCGCGTCTGTCCTGCTGACCCCCGGAGTCTGGGCCGATCCCACAAGCGCTCAAACTGCACTTACGGAGGCTCGGCAGCACGCTTCATGGGCGCGCACTGCGCTGACTCCAGGGGAACACCTTGCGGTAAACATTACGCTGTCATGCCAGTGGCTCACCAATATCCACCTGAGAGACAAGCTCCTCAACGAGATCCTCGACATGGATGAAGACGTTTTTTACATCCGCGTCAGGTGGCCCTTGATGCCCCAGACTTACGGACAGCTCCTAGACCAGGCCATTCTTGATGGTTATGTCGAGCTTGCCAATGTGTTTGAAGACAACGACAAAGTGTTGATCCTCCCTAACACGGGCCTCACCGGGTGGGCAGCACTTGCTTGGGGAGCCCACGGCTACTCCACTGGTATCGGCTCCGGCGAGCGAGCCTTTGCTGACACCCGCGTCATCCGGATGAAAAGGACGAACCCCCGACCTGCCCCCACGAACCGCACGTTCGTTACAGATATCCTCCATGTCACTGACGTGACCACTGCAACCCAGTTGGATCAATTGGCTGGCGGAGCTTGCCGATGCCGATTCTGCGCAAGTCAGCGGAAACTCACTCAGTGGAACAAGGCACTTGCGGGAGCACACTATCTGCGGCAGGTGGCCGATATTACGGCCACTATCTCAACAAGCGCTCGAGGCCGCCGGGCGGGCGCCCGTCGTATCGTTCGGGCCGCAGCCACCCAGGCTGCGACAGCCACGCGGAGAGTGCCCCTAGCCGCGACTAACGAACCAAAGCATTTGCCTCTATGGAGCGCCCGTCTGCGCTAGCCCTCAGGGCACTGACGAAAACGAGGATCTAACCCCGAGGTGGTCGTCAGGAACTGCCCGAAAACAAGGCCCACTTCACCTGATCTGCTTTCGTTCTTGATGAGGTCAGCGATGCGCTCGGCGACAACGGCATGCGGTAGACCCCGGCGACGTCGCCTGCGGGCATTTATCCTCCGTTGGACGCCTTTGGCCCCTTCGTCCGAGCGCACCGTCAGCAGACCCACGCCGCTGAAGTTGAAGGCTGGACTCATCGCAGCGGTGTCCCTCACTCGCGCACAATCCATTGCTACATAGGCCGCATCTGAAAAGTCAGTGTAGGAATTAGCTTGGGACAACGCGCGCCGCCAATCTGTCCTTTTAATTTCAACAGCGGTCATCGACCTCACCGGAGGAATAAAACTGGCACTAAGCGCCCAGCCGCCTCCTCTAGACAGGATCCATCCCCTCTCCACCAGCCGAGGTAGAATTTTGGACCTTAAGTGCCCGGGGCTGATTCCCGTCCGTGCTGCGAGCGACGCGGTCTGCAAAAACTGAGGGGCTTCCTGGTCTTTACCTGACTGGAAAGCCATCAGCGTGGCAACCTCTGATATCTCAGTGACGGCGCTCAGCCCTAACCGAGTTCTCGCGGACATGACCTCCTGGTCCACGTCCGCAAACACTACGTCAGCGATTCCGTGTAGGGTCTGCACTTCAAAAAACGGCTCCCCCCGGAGGGCGAGTACACCATCGGCGATCCCAGTGAGCAGGGGAAGCAGCATGTCCGCTTCGCGCGCAAAGGGGGCTGGAAACTGCGCTGGAGATCTCAATGGGGGCGCCAAAAGGGAAGTCATTTTGCTGAGTACCCCTTCCTAAAGACTCCAAGTCTAACTCTGGGAGCCGTCATCGGCTGCGACCGCTCTGGGACCGCTTCGCGCTAGCCGAGAGGCTGGTGCGGGTCTTTTTGGCCTTGGCTGCGCCCTTGCCCATGGTGACGGCCGCGCGGGGGTGTGTGCCCTCGCTGCGTTCTGCGGCGGCGCGTCCCCGGACTTGCACTTCGTTGGCGCCGGTAGTGGCCAGGGACGCGGCGAATGCTTCCTGACGCTCCGCTGATCCATAGTCCGCGGCAGAAGTGCTTTCAGCCTTCAACCCTTGGTCTTTTAGCCGGCTGTTGTCGTTGCCGGTGACGCGGTTTTCGATTTCGCGGCCGACGCTTTCCATGCGGGCAAAGAGTTCCTTTTCGGCTCGTTCGTACCGCTGCTCCACGGGCGTCCGCTCCGTGCCTGTGAAACCGCCCTCTGCCAGGAGTTTGGCCTCGTGCATGTCCTTGGCTGCTTGGACGAATGCGGGATCCTCGAAGTGTGAATCCTTGGCACCGTTGACGTTCGCAGTGGTCTCCGCACGGAGCTGGTCGATGTCGGGGCCGTTGATGCCGTCCTTGCCGATGAGGAACATGCGTTCCTGCACGGTGGCGTCGGCGGCTGCCACTGCTGCGGGGGTCTTCGCGGCGTGTGCCGTCTGCAATGCCCGGGCGAGCTCGGGGTTGGCAAGGTACTCCATGGGCACTTGGTGGCGTTCCATTTCCGGGGCCAGTGTCGCGGCCCGGGCGCGGAGTTCTTCGACACGGGCAGCAGCGAGCAGGCCCATGGCCTTCTCATGTTCGACGGCCGCCGTGCGTGTTTCTTCCTGGCTGCGTTCCAGTGCGCTCTGCCGGGCTTTTTCCGTAGCGGCGGTCCGGATCCCTGACTCCAGGTAGGCGTCGCCCGCGCCGATGTCGCGGGTGTCGATGCCGTAGCGCGTGAAGACTTCCTGACGGATCTTTTCCGAGGCCGCCAGGGCGGTCGGGTCGTGGTCCTTCCAGCCTTCAGCGACGGCATGTGCCGTGGCAATGTCGTGGGGCTGGGCTTTGTCCCACCACTGGTCCCTATTGACCGGTGCCAGCGCGGCGTGCGCCGCGCTGCGGTCTGCCGTGAGGCGTGCCTGTGCTTCGTGCGCTGCCTGGGCATCCTGATGTTCCTGCTGCCGCTGGGACTCCTGCCGGCGACGGGCCAGCGTCTCGGCAATGCGGGACGCGATGATCAGGGACTGCCGCATTCCGCCGTCCAGAACTTCATCTATTCCGTCTGATTCACTCATCGCGCTCCCCTTGCAGTTGGTGGTGGTCGTTATCGGTCCAGCACGGGGCCGGAATCACGGCCCGTGTGCTGGCGGGTCTTGGCCGGCGTTGGCGTGCTTGGCACCGCTGACCCTGGACGGAGGGGCGCCATGCCGCGCAGTCCAAGTTCTACGGAGTTCGGGGCCGCTGCCTGTTCCGGTGCGCCGACGGTAACCGGCCGGGGCATCGTCGCCGCGAACGGTTTCAGTTGCTCGGTGACGACGGCACGGAGCCTCTGCGCTTCACGGGTTCGTCCGGACTGTTGGTGCATTTCGTGGATGGCGAAGGCAGTGTTCACCAGCTGCAGCATGAGCGCCGACTGGGCGGCCGTCTTGTTCTTGCTGGACGCGGCCATGAACAACATGGCAGTCCCGGCAATGGACGGCAGTGCGACGGGCTTGCCGTGCTGTCGGGGGGCGCGGAGCTGGGCGGTGCGGGACAGCTCGGCGGCGGTGGCCGCCAACGGGCCCGGCGTCGGTTCGAGCCGGTGGGACCAGGCCGCGAACGCGCCGGATACTTCCCTCGCTGCTTTCGCCCAGGTGGCGTGGTCATCACGGGGCAGTGTGCGCAGCTGCTCGACCAGTGCGGTCGCGTTGCGGGTGTACTCGACCCACATTTCCGCCGGTGGTGTTCCGTTCTCGGGGCCGGTCCTGGACACGGTGCGCCTGTTGCGGGCAGCTGCGTTCCATTCAGCCGCGGCTTCGGTTGCCAGGTGCGGTGAGTCCATCCATTCTTCACGCAAAGCACCGAGCTTCAGGTCGGACGCGAGGGTGCCGCCGCCGAACCAGATGGGCCGTTCGCCCTGCTTGGGCCGCTCCGCTACGGAGTACCCGACAATCACGTCGGTGGTGTTCTTCGCGTAGCGCGGCCGGACCAGCATGCCGGTGTCGCGGGCCCGCCGGACGAACTCACCTTCGGTAGCCGAGGCGCTGGCGCTGGCACGGACTTTCCGGGCCAAAGATGAACGGTGCATTTCCCGCTCGTCCCGGGCGGCAGTGGCTTTCTCGGCCCGGTCGTAGCCACGGGTGGAGTGCACGGTGGAGAGCTGTTCCAGCCCGTACTTGACCTCCAGCTCGCGGCAGGTCTGCTGCGCGCGTCTGTAGTCGCCGTGGGTGGATGCCTTGGTGCCGTCTTCGCGGACAAGCGAGACGGCTAGGTGGATGTGGTGATTGCCGTTCTCACTCGTGCCGTGGTTGACCGCGACCCACCGGCAGCGGGCCTTTCCGCTGACTTCGGTAAAGCCCATGGCGTCCACGAAGTCGTTCGCAATGTCGCCCCACTGCTGATCCGTCAGCGCGCCCTCTTCGGCGCGCAGACTCAGCGAGCAGTGCCACACGCTGGCGTCCTTGTAGCCGACGTGGACGCGCTCTTTCTTGGCCGCGTCCCACTGCATGTCCTTGATCTGCACCGATACGTCATATGCCCTGCGCGGCTGGTCAAGATGCCTGGCAATAGCAAGTGCATCGTCACGGTCCAGAACGCCGTCGTCGTACCACGCCATGATCGCCGCGTCCCCGGCCACCAGGTGCGGATCGCTGTGGGCGTTCTTGGTCTTGTTGGCGTCGGTCGAGGCCAGGTAAACCATGAGCCCGCCCATGCGTGAACCGCGGGTGATGTTGGGGATCATCCCTACATCAGCCCCTCAATGGTGCGGTCAATGCGCATCGCCACTGACCGGAGGTGCTTCAACGCTTCGTGGGCCTCGGAGGGGAACTCGCCGGTCGCGTTGGCCTGGCGGGCGAGCTGGTTGATGTTGTTCGAGGAACGGGCCAGCAGATTGTGCAGCGACATCAATTCGGCGATGGCAGCACGGCGTTCCGTTGTCGTCTCCTGGGCCTCGGACAATGCCGAGGTGATCAGCAGGTTCGGGACGGTCACCTTTTCCCGCTCAGCCCTCGCGACAAGCGCGGCTTCCTCTTCAACAGTGACCCACAGGTCACGGCGTTTCTTGGTACCGGCGGGAGTGTTCTCCCGGCGTCGGCGCGACAGATTGAAACGGTGAGTGAATCCCTCATCCGACATTCAATCCATCCCTTCAAAGGCCCAGCGCAGCGACCCCGAAACCGGGGACCACACTGACCAGTGTGCCGCACTCGACCACCAGTGTCGAGCGCAACAAGCCACTTACACCCGTGTAAGTGTATAGCTTGCTCCGCACGGTCTTCTCAGGGGGTTTTTGCCTTCTGCGCGTGGTCCCTCAAAAACCTGCTTCCGGGTGTCAGCAGTGGCCGGTAGGGTTTGGATATGGATATCAACGACATTGCCGCAAAAGCCGCCGCGAAGATCGACGCCGCCAGGGACACCAAAGTAAACGCCGTGAAGAGGGCCGCTGCCAGCGGTGTTGAAGTCCAGGAGGCTGCCCAGATGCTTGCCGCAGCAGAGCAGAAGTACGCCAAGGACTACCAGGCAGCTCTGCGCGCAGACTGGACCGAATCCGACCTGCGGGGCTTCGGTCTCGACGCCCCGGCCAAGAAAGCCGGCGGCCGTCCCCGCGGCTCTAAGACCACGCGCCAGACAAAGCAAAGTGATGAAACTGCACGCGAGAATGAACTGAGTGACACTACCGGCTCCGACAACCAATAGCCCGCCGTGGACGACGCCAGAACCTCAGCAGGCAACAGCTCTCCCGATTCGAAAAGCCACCTTCTCCTGCCTTCGGCCGCGGATGAGTACGAATGGGCTGAGCGCATCATGAACCTGCTGGATCGACACACGCACCTTAGCGATGACATCAACCTGAGGATGGAAGTCCGACCTGGATCTGCACTAGTGGGAGATGACAAGATCTCTCCGGCACTTCCGCTGTCTTATTACCTTCGCTATCTACTTATCGCAGCGGCGGATAATTTCAGCGCCATCCGCAGCATGTTGATCAAAAGCGAGGTTGGGTCACACACCAACCTCGCCCTTCACCCATTCGCCCCCTACACGCTGGTCCGCAACGTGATCGAATGCGCCGGTACGGGGTACTGGGTTCTCACGCCTTCGAGTAGGCCTAAAAGGATCCATCGTCACGCCATGCTGGAACTGGACGATGCGAAGAAGAGCCTCAGCGCTCTGACTCAGTACGGCGGTTCAGGGGAAAAAACTTACACGCGTCGGGTTGAACTCATCAAAGCCATGGTCGCTCGCTACCCTGACGGCATCACCTGGAAGAACGTTACGGACGGGTTTTCCGTGACTGGCGCCCTTCGCGAAGTCGGAACGGCCTCCGCATTTGAGGCCATCAACCCGCTCGGGGCTTGGCAATTGGCAAGCGGAATGGCACACGGCAAACGTTGGGCTGGCTTGATCCTGAGCGACAAGGAACCGTTAAATGCCGGACTAAACGACGATACCTACATGGTCACCGGTAGCTACAAACACCTTTGGTGGCTAATGAACACGGCGAGCATAGTGCTGACCGAAGCACACAGGCTCTTCGTTGAGCGCGGAACCGCGCATCACCACTAGCCAAACAGTCTTTGTTCGAACCAGAACCACTGACAAGGACATCACCCCTCGTCCACATGGGCACGGCAAAAGCTAAAACCTTCGGGCTTTTCCCGCACCCACGTGGACGACGGGACCCAGCTGACCGGCTGCACACCACCCCCAGGGAACCTCCGACCGACACCTCGCCACCGGGACCGGCGGCCGTGCACAACCTGTGTAGTGGGCGGTCACCAGCGGCAACGTTCCCCATGGACCAAGACACGCTGCTCCCGCCATCGGCCCGGGCGTTTGGCCAGGTCTTTTCAGCCCTCGACCACAGGCGGCTCCGGTGGGCAGACGCGAAGAAGGCCGGCCTCCTTTTCAGGGGCCGGTCTTCTTCCTATCCGCGTTCCTTCAGTCTTCCGTGGTGACGTCGTCATCCTTGATCTGACCGGCCGCGATGCGCTCTGCGGTCTTCGCGAATGCTGCATCGATGTACGCCATGAGGTCACTCTCGCGGACCCGCCACACGCCTCTTCCGCCGAACTGGCCTGCAGGGAGCTCGCCGCTGCGAACCAGCGAGTAGACGAGCGCGCCTTTGACGTTCAGAATCTCCTGCACCTGTTCCAGAGTCAGCATCCTGGGGAACACGGGCCCCGTCGTCGGCGCAGGTTCCTCGTTCAATTCCTCTGTCCGTTTCGGCATTCTCAATCCACCTCGTTCCGGTGTTGCAGCTCGTCCTTTGTGCGCTGCCCGCGGCGGAGGGATCCGGCCGGCGCCGGTTCCCATTTCCTGCCGTGGTTGTGTTTGCGTTCCAGGCGTTTCACCTCGCGCATCGTTGCACGAACGATGAAGTCCGACACGCTCGCATCACCCTCCAACGGCCCGGCGGCCAGGAACGCTGCCCGGACCCGGCCGGCCTCATCCTCCGTGAAGTAGGGAGTGAAAGCCGCGATCTTTTTAGACGGCACGAAGGCTCCGTGGCCACGGGTGGAGGCTGTCGAGGTATCCGGGGCGAAGCGTCATGCTTCCGTCGTCGTTCTCATCGATATCGGAGTGCTGGTGGCTGCCGCCGGCGTGGGCAATGGCGGCGAGCACCAGATCAAGGTTTTGCCGGTCCAAGCCAGGAACGACTTCGCTCAGGACGACAGGAACGTCCTCCGCCAGGGACGCCGCGAGCAGCAGGAATCGCCGTTCCCCGCCGGAGTAGGGTCCGTTGTTGGCGTGCTCTCCGAGGGCTTCGAAATCGATCCACGCGTTCTCGGTGTAGCCCTCGGGTGTAATGCCGCTGGCGTGGACCCAGGGGTTGCCGACGGCGGCGTAGCGGCCACCGAAGGCGCGCAGCAGCAGCTCTGTTCCGGCCTCCGAAGTGTAGGAGCCTTTCGCCCAGCTGCGGAGATCATCTTCATGCGTCATAGCGGTTTCCTTGGTGTTTCGTAGGGCTCGGTGCATGGATTTCTGGAGTCAGCGTAGCCGCTGGCTCTGACTGTGGTCAGTACGCAGGTTCGGGGTCCTGGGGGCGGGTGGTGCTGATGCGCCCGGCGGGGTTGGCGTCCATGCCAAACCACAGGTCGTCGTTGGTGTACCCGCGGGCGCTGAGACTGAAGTGATCAACGGGGTGGATTTCCTCACTGTGGCGTTCTTCTTCCGCTGCGTCTACGGCTGCGCGCGAAGAGCCGTGCACGGCCGCTGCCGCGTATCGCAGGGACGGCCCGATCTCTTCGACTTCGAGTTCAAGCACGGTGCGCTTCTCCCCCGTCTTCGTCTCATAGCTGCGGGACTTCAATTCACCCGTTGCGATCACGCGCATGCCCTTGGTCAGGGACCCGACGGCGTTCTCGGCCGCTCCCCGCCAGATATGCGCACGAAGAAACAGAGTCACCCCGTCCACCCATTCGTTGCGCTCGATATCGAACGCCCTGGGCGTGGATGCGATGGTGAAGTTCGCGACGGCCGTGCCGGCTGTGGTGAACCGCAGCTCGGGGTCGGCAGTGAGGTTTCCGATGACGGTGATGCTGGTATCGCCTGACATTGGAGCTCTCCCCTGACTGGTTTCTAGGCTTCGCGGACGCGGCCGGCTGCTTCAATGCTGATGACTTGATCGATCCGGACGGGGTTCAGGCCGGACCAGTGATTCTCGGTGCCGTCCTTGTCGTAGACGACGACAGGGACCTGGGAGTAACCAAGCTCTTCGGTGATGTACTCGAAGGCGGCCGGGTTGGTAGTGACGTCGACCTCGTGGAAGTCGACGCCGGCCTCCGCGAACTTCTGCTTGGTCTTGGCACAGCCAAAGCATCCAGCGGGCTTGGTGTAGATGGTGACAGTCATGGTCAGTCCTCGGTTTCGTATCACTCTTAGTTAGGTTCGCCTGCTCTGTACTGCTGCCTCAATTCTAGCAATCATTCAACTGAATGAATAGAGGTCTATCCTTGATTTCTAGGGGTTTCTCTACATGCATTTTTGGTGGGAATCACGGTGGCGGGACCGTCATCTTCGGGCGTTTATGTCACTTTCAGAAGTCGTCTGCACGGAATGTCAGACGTCCTCTGCACTGGCTAATCGGCGGCCGTAGAGTTGGCTGACTCAGGTTTTGGTCCGACGCCTTAGAGCGACCCAGAGCCCGCATCGCCGGCATATGTAGGCGGGTTCGGCGCCGAGGGCATGGAGTTTCTTGCGCTGCATTGTCCGGCCGCAGCAGGAGCACTGGCGGTACGTGTCAGAGGCCATGGTTCGTGAGCGCTTCCATGACTTGATCGACGGTTGGCACGCCGGCATGTCCGCCGGGGGTGGGGTAGATCCGGCATGCGAGATCACTGCTTGGAGCGCCGTCGGGGAAGATATCGGCCCCGTCCGCGGTGATGGTGGGCGAACCGGCAAATCCGGTTCCGGCCGTATCTGCCGAAGACTTGATGTGCCGCAAATGGACCGGGACGTCGTCGTGCCCGAGGGCGGCCAGGGCGGCTTTCACCTGCTCGAGCGCTTTTTCCGTGTTGGGGCAGTCATCGATGTGGAGCAGTTCTATTCTCATGCGGTCATTGTTCCTGTCCGGGTCCACCGGCCTATTTTGCGGCGTCGGTGAGTTTCTGGCGGAAGTCCGCCTCGCTGTTGAGGGTGAGTTTTTCGCCGTCGAGGAAGAACGTGGGTGTCCCGGTCACGCCCAGGGCTGTACCGTCGGCGACGTCTTTGCGGATCCGGTCTTTGGTCTTGTCATCCGCCACGGCGGCGTCGTAGGCAACAAGGTCCAGGCCGAGCTCCCGCGCGAAGGTCCTGAACAGGGCAGCTTGCGAGTCCTGTTTTTCGCCCCACTGGGGCTGGGTTTCGAACAGCTTTGCGGCCATCTGTTCGTACTTGCCCTGCGCGGCCGCGGCCTCGACGGCGAGGGCCGCGGTTCCGGAGTTCCGGTGCCCGGGGAGCGGGAAGTAGCGGTGGACGAACGTGATCCTGTCCCCGTACTCCTGCTTCAGTTGCTGCACGAGCGGCTCGGCGGCGCGGCATGATTCGCACTCGTAGTCCAGGAACTCGACCAGCTGTGCCTTCTCCGTGGACGGAGATGTCACGCGGTGGCTGTCCTCCCGGACGAGCTGTGCGTCCGCGGCAGCGGGCGGGGGTGTCGGTGTGGGTTTGGTGGCGGTGAAGACCGCGTACCAGATGGCGCCGCCGGCGACGATGACCGCCAGCAGGATCCATATCACCAGGCGCGCCGTCTTGGCCGGGTCGCTGGGGCCCGGCATCGTTTTCAGGGTCGGTGTCATCAGTGATGAATGCTTTTTTGGTCGCTGCGGGCTGGTTCTGTGGCAGTCGTTTTTGGGGTCAGAGACAGGCTGACAGCTTTCGGTTCGGGATCGGAGCCGCAGCCCTCGCAGCAGCCGGAAGCAGTACTTTGCCCAGCACCCGTCGTCGGAGCTGCTTGCACGCCTGAATCGGCCGGTGCGCCGTCGTGGTTTGTGCCGGTGCCGGGTTCGGGGGTGGTGCAGCAATCATCGGCTTCCTCATCGTGGTCGGCCGCGGTGTGGGGGACGGTGCAGCAGACGTCGCCTTTCCAGGCGTTGATGCCCTCACGGACGGCGATTCCGGCGATGACCAGTGCCGCGCCGGCGTCTGCCCACCACCATCCCAGCGTGCTGTTCAGCACCAGGCCGACCAGCAGAACGGCGGAGAGGTACGTGCACAGCAGGGTCTGTTTGGAATCCGCCACCGCTGTCTTGGATCCGAGTTCACGGCCGGCGCGGCGTTGAAGCCAGGACAGCACGGGCATGATGGCCAGGCTCAGGGCAGCGATCACGATGCCCGGTGTGGAGTGCTGTGCCTCGCCGCCTCCGGTCAGCGACCTGACGGAGTCCACGGAGACGAACAGTGCCAGGGCGAAGAAGGAGATCGCGATGATCCGCAGGGTCAGGTGCTCGCGCCGTTCAGGGTCCTTGGCGGAGAACTGCCAGGACAGGGCGACCGCGGAGGCGACCTCGATCACCGAATCGAGTCCGAAGCCGATGAGGGCCGAAGAGTCCGCCATATTGCCCGCCCAGAGCGCAACGACGGCCTCAACAAGGTTGTAGGTGATCGTCGCGGCCGCGAACAGCCGGATCCGCCGGCTCAAGACGGCGTGCCGGGAGGCCGTGGGCACGGTCTGCAGTGTCGTGGTCATGCCAGGCACGTCCCGTCCGGGGCGCAGCAGGCCGGGTCAACGGCCAGCACCACGCCGATCAGGTCCCTGATCGCATGGCCCAACCGGGCGTCCGCTAGCTCATACCGGGTCCGCCGGCCATCCGGGACAGCCACGACGAGGCCGCAGCCCCGCAGGCATGTCAGGTGGTTGGACATGCTCTGCCGCGAAACCCCCAGGGAATCGGCCAGCTCCGACGGGTACGCTGCTGCATCCGCCAGGGCCAGCAGAATCCGCGCCCGGGTGGGGTCAGAGACCGCGTAGCCGAACCGTGCCAGCACCGGGGCATGCGTGAGAGTTTCCATAAACCAAAAGTACATCCACGCATGTATTCATGCAATTGTGTATTGAGCTGGTGCTTCAGCCGGCGTTGCGCGGTGCGAACATGATCACGGCCACCCCGAGCAGGCAGATCACGGAGCCGATGATGTCCCACCGGTCCGGCCGGAAGCCGTCGAAAACCATCCCCCAGGCCAGGGACCCGGCAACGAACACCCCTCCATAGGCGGCAAGGATCCGGCCGAAGTGCGCGTCGGGCTGCAGTGTCGCGGCGAAGCCGTAGACACCCAGGGCCAGGACCCCGAGTCCGGCCCACCACCACTCCTTGCCCTCGCGGACCGCCTGCCACACGAGCCATGCCCCGCCGATCTCGGCCGCCGCGGCCAGGACGAACAGCAGGATCGTTTTTGCGATAGTCACGGATTCATCATGTCAGCGAGTTGCGCCTTATTCGTGGCCGACGTTTCCGGCGGCGAAGTGCTCGGCGTGTGCGCTGCATCAAGGGTTCTTGATAACGAAGGATTCCGAGAACGATCTCAATCGAGAATTGAAGGCGTGCCAGCCCTTCGGGAATCGCACCTCGATAACAGTTCTCGAAATCGCATCACCGATCAAGGTCCGCGAATCGGGTTTTGAGAATCGAAGAGTTCTCCATCCGTCTGTGCATAATTATCGAAAACGACTGGGGGACTAAATGTTCGATCTTTTGCCGCTCGATGGAGACGGACGTAGCTGCTATCCGAAGGACACGGATAGTCGTTGGGAGAGCGCGGAGGTTCTAGTTGTCGTGAAGGCAGCTCCCCAGCCCTCTGCAGCCTACGGCGACACAGTCTGTGTGGCAGGCATCCGAATGAGGGAGAGCGGCCCTGAATGGATACGCCTCTACCCCATACCGTTTCGCTCCATGGAGGAGTACCTCCAATTCACGAAATACGACTTGATCAGGCTGCAGGTAAAACCAGCATCCAAGGATCCAAGAAGCGAAAGCTACATCCCAGATCGCTCCACGATAGAAACTGTCGCGCATTTGGATCCATGGAAGCCCCGTCACCGATATGTGTCTCCGCTGTCGTCACAATGGACCATGTGCGGAGTACTCAAGGCGCAGAGGGCAGGCAAGGACTTCCCGTCACTTGCGGTGATACGCCCCCGTGAGGTTCGAGATTTCAAGCTGACCCTTCACCCAGGTTGGACCCTGGAACAGGCACAAAAGCTCAAAGTGAACCTTGGCCAGGAAGACCTATTCGGAGATGCCCCCAAAGTACAGCTGCTGGAGGCACCTCGCTTCGAAGGAAAATATTCCTATTTCTGTGAAGACAAGACCTGCAAGGGGCACGTCCAGGGATTGCTCGACTGGGAGCTCGTCGCGCTGGAGCGACGACTGAAGGACCGCGATGACGTCACTGCCATGTCCGAGATCCGCAAGAAATTCTTCACGGAGATGTGTTCCGCCGATCATCGCCCGCTGTTTTTCGTCGGAAATCAGTTGAAGCATCCCTTGGCATTCAGCGTTATTGGAGTCTACAGATCCCAGTCGCAGAACTAGGTGCGTGACAGAGCCGCAGCTTCGGCCCAAACGGCCTCAAGAACCAGTCGGCGATGGCAGCAAGCCTCCGATGCTTCAAAGCACAGAAGAGCCACATGTTCGGCCGCCGCGAGCTGGGCGAGGTAGTGGATAGCAGCACGAGCGGAGTCAGCGAGCATCAACTCTCGATACTTTTCATGGGCTAGCATCGCGGCATTCGTACCAGGCGCCCAGAACCCGTCACGGTTTTCTTTGGGATTGCCGAGGACGGGAAGATGCTCGTAACGAATGCCGGCTTCAGCCAAGGCAGAGGAAAGCGCTGTCTTGGAGAAACCCTTTTTCCGAGAGATGGCACTCAGGCGAACGTCTACGAGTACGTCCACCTTCCACGGCTGGAGATGATGAATGAACGACGAAATCTCGCGGCCCTCGTAGCCCACACCGATAATCCCGCTAGTCTCCGTCCACATCACGCCATTCTTTCATGGGACCGGGTCTTAGCTTTCGTCCAGCGTCACCTGTCCGGTGCGGTCGCCCGCACAACTTCGAAGCGAGAAACTGATCTGCGCGTCTCCCCGTAGAGTCTCTACCTCCACTGATTCGCGGCGCACCCCTGGCCGGCCCGGAAGTCGGTGTCGGACGAAGAACCAGTTGATGGCGTTCGACGCACCGGTGGTCTGCACCCGCGTCAGTAGAGTGAGCCCATGATTACTTCTCGGTACACAGCGCCGGCCTGCATCGCCTTTGCCGGGCTGCTTCTCGCTGGCTGCGCAGCGCCCATGTCCCCGCCAGCCGAGGAGACTTCGACGGTGTCGACATCAGCAGCTCCGGTCAGCACGCTGACTGATGCGGAGCGTGTGACCAAGGCGGAGGCCGCAGTTCAGGCTGAACTTCCCAATGCGCCCATCTGGAAAGGCATGACTTTCAAAGGGGTCGTCGTTGACGAATCCGAGATCTGCGTTGACCGCACCTGGGCGCCAGGAGGAGGTCCGGATCATCTCGGAGGGAACGCAGGGTACGTCGTAGTCAGCTTTCCTGCGGTCGCCCTGGGCAAGCCCAAGGACGGAGCCTGCGCAGGCTATGCACCAGCAGCCACAAAGGTACCGGCCACGGTTGAGGTGCCCTCTGCGGTAGCCAAGGATCCAGGTCTTCTTGTCAGCACCACTTTCGGAGATAAGTGGCCGCTGAAAGTTCCTTACGTCGTTGCCCACTGTCAGGGCATCACGGTAGCCGGCCGCCCCCTCAAGGTGGCCACCCTCGATGCTCCGGATGGCAAGACCTACGCAGCCAATGGCACAGCCAAGGATCACGGAAACTATCTCGACATTGATCCAATCTGGGCGCCGAAGCCGGATGTTTCCGGTCTGAAAATCGACATCAGTCCAGTCACTGAAGCCGCTCTTGCACTGTGCACTTGACCCTCGCGGCTTCTCGGCTGCTGCCCTGCTCTGGGCCCGCGTTAGGGCTTGGAACATCCTGGCGGGACTGGCGGGACACTTTCCCGTGGTCCTCTCGCCGTCCCATCTGTCCCACTTCCTTCGAACTGGGACAGCCCTTCGTAAGAAGAATGTGGCCATGGCCGCGGGTCCGTGACCGGGGCGCAGCGGCTGGAAGGACTCTAGCGGACGTCCCGTTCGTGATGTGTGTCACACTTTCGCTTTTCGTGGTGTATTTCGGGTGTAGATTCGGTGTATGGCAATCCTGACAGAGACAGAAATCCACGGTGCGACAGCCCGTATGGACATTCACCAGATTGTCCTTGAGCTGAACAATGCTCTTGGAGCAACCGTTGTGGCAGCACTGACTGGATCCAAAGATCGTAAGCAACCGATCCGGTGGGCAAAGCCTGACGGCCCGAAGCCGGGCAACGACTTCACTCGACGGCTGCAACTGGCGCACCGCGAGTGGACTCGACTAGAACAGGCCGAGGGTGAGCATATTGCCCGCGGCTGGTTCATCGGCGGTAATCCCTTACTGAACGAGGACACGCCTCTAACTGCGATTAGAGAGGATCGAGGCAAGGAAGTGACTGCAGCCGTTACGGCCTTCATCGAAGGCGCAGGCGGAGCTTAGGGCGTGGGTCGGATTGAAGGCCAGGCCTGCCCTGCCACGGGTATTTGGCTACTGCCGGCAAGGAGGCAGACCGCTTACCGCATCCAAAAAACTAGCTACTCCGCACTGAGCGCTCCCGCGCGTATGGACGGAACGGACAGGTTGGCGTGGGGCCGATACGACACCGTTGGCACCACGCTATACCTGGCGGAAAATGCCGAGTGTGCGTTCTCCGAGACTCTGTCACCATTCAAGCGTGCAATTGGAACGGTGGACCCCCTACGAAAGGACGCCGACGCCTTGGGGATGACCCTGGAGGACTTCTATGAGGAAGTCGCCTACCAGTGGCAAGAAAAGTCGTTCATGAACTCGGGCACGCTACCCCGAATATGGCGAACCGAACGGCAGCTGCACATCGTGGAGCTGCCGTTTCCCGGCTGGTGGATTGACGTAGAGCACCCCGAAACCATGGCAGCAGTGGAAGCCGCGATTCCGGACACACTCAAAGACCTTGGCATTACGCACGTTGATACCTCACTGCTGCGATCCAACCGGCGGGATGTTACTACGGCTATTGCCGATCATTTGCGGGACTTGGTCCTCTTCGACGGCTCATATGCGCCTGGTATCAAATTCGGAAGCCGTCACGGCGCGTACTTGAACTGGGCTGTGTGGCTCCGCGACCACGACTTGCAGCTTTCCGGCGACGATGGGCTCGTCCACCTAGGTGAGAGCCCCATTTCATTCAATGACCCCGATCTAGAAGCTGCCAGCCGGCGTTTCAGGTTGAAAGTCTTCTGACGCTATTTCCATCGCCCGGGCTGTCCCACTTCCTTAGAAGTGGGACAGCCGGGATGGGACACTCCCCCATCCACCCGGTTCTGTCGGTTTCAGAAGTCGTCTGCACTGGATTCCGCGGAACTACGGGGCTCGTGCAGGCGACTCCTGACATGAAAGCGTTCGAAGTCGTCTGCACCAACCGTTGTTCTGTCTGAAGTCGCGTGCACCAACCGTCATTCTGTCTGAAGTCGCCTGCACGAACCGCCACGGACGTTCGGGACTTTTAGGCGTTCGGCTGGGTCTCGGCGGTCAACGTCTCCGGCGGACGGGGCGGCAGATAACGGTAGAGGCTGGAGCGGGTGATACCCGTGGCTTCGACAATCTCGGAGATGGACTGATTTTCCTGATCGCGAAGGTGGACGGCGTAGGCGAGCTTCGCTGCATCGATCACGCTGGGCCGGCCGATCCTTTTGCCTTTAGCAACAGCAACGGCGCGCGCGTGAGCTGCGCGTTCGATCGCGTAGGTTCGTTCCATTTGGCCGAAGAGCGCGAGCATCACGACTGCCAACTGCGACATGGGATCTTCCGGATTGGCGGAATCAACCCGGATCGGGTCGGCCAGGTTCCGGACCCCGACGCCGCGGCCCGCCAGGTCGTGGATGAGGTTCAGGGTGTCCCGGACGGTACGGCCCAACCGGTCCAGGGTGTGCACCACGATAACGTCTCCATCGCGGGCCTGGTCGAGGGCTTCATGCAGACCGGGCCGGTTTGTCGTGGATCCGGATTTCTTGTCCACATAAATATGTTTGGCGGGGATTCCCTCGCCGCGCAGTGCGTCGATCTGCCGGTCGAGGTCCTGTTTCGCGGTCGAGACGCGGGCATACCCAATATCCATGGAGCCACTGTACCGATATTTATCCTGCACGCTCCGCACGGGACGTCTAAAAGAAGATAGTTTTGGAACGAAATGGCTTGGCGTGTCGCAACTCTTCGGAGAACCAGCCCCGGGCGTTCCATTTCCTAGGAACTGGGACGCCCGGCTGACGTCTTCGAAAGAAGGACTGTGAATCGCAGGGGGTATTTGGCGTTGTTCTGTCAGCGGTAAATGGCGGTGCCCGTCCGAGGAACCGCTTTCAGGCACTGTTGTTCTGTCTGGGAATGCATCGAGAGCACATACGAGAGGCCGATGATCGCGCCGTCGCTCGACTGGAGCCGAGCGACCTTTTGCCCCCGTGGCTCGGTTCGCGCGTCGTGCAATAGCCCGAAGCACTCTGTCTCTTCAACTCGTCCGCGTCGACTTGGACCCTGGCTGGCCAGTGCCACTAGCGATGCGCCGGACAGGACGAACAGGGGCTCGCTCACGGAAATCCTCGTCGAAGATTCGAGGTCCGGGTGAATGATGAGGACCGGGCCGGATGCCGCGGCTGGGGTGACCGTCACGGGAAGAATCTCGGCGGTGAGAAAATGTGTGGCGGGAAGGCATAGGGTGCATTTTCCAGTGTGTGAACGGGCGGGCCGGGTGCGAGTCCTCGCCGTTGCCCGTGAATTGACGAAGGCGGGGGCTCCGGGTACTGCCGGCAGTCTCGCAGAGGACCGGGAGGGCGGTTCCATCGATATGGATGGAACCGCCCATTGAAGCCGGACTTCCAGGGCCAGCGCCCTGGCCGGGCCGCTGGACCCAGGGAATGTCGCCGGCGGTCGCAGTGTGCCCGCGATCAGCCCGGTCAAGCGGTGTTCCCGGCAGCTTGGTCAGTGTCGCTGACCCGGATCATCCGCACGGGCCCGTGCCTATGGTCCCTGGTGTCCTGCCCGCTGTCAGTCGCCGACGCCGGGGATCAGGTCCGACATCGCGAAAATCACGACGAGCGAAAGCAATACCAGGGCGACGATCATCGGTGTTTTGCTCCACCGGTCCGTGGCACGGTGGTAGGGGTTTGCCGCGTCGGAGAGAACGGCCCGGGTGCTACTCTCGTCATCCTCGGGTTCACCGCCGGGTTTCACCGGTTCATGGTCCTCACCGTGTCCTTCGTTTTCATGGTCACCGGGTGCCCCGTTGTGGTCTGGATTCATGGCAAATTCCTTTCAGGTGGACGTTCTTGGATGGATCGTTGTTTTCCTCCGGGACCGGTGATGGGCCCTCGCTCATCCGGCAGCTTTGAGGTTGGTGGAATCCAGCGCCGCCCGGAGGGCTTTGGCGAGTGTTACGGCGTCTTCCACTGCCCAGAAGTGGGCGTAGAAGAGCCGCGGTTCATCGGTCAGGGAATGATTGTGCACGGAGACGACGGTGATGCCGCCTTTGCGGAGGGCCTGGATCACTTTCTGCACTTCGGGCCCGATCATGGCGAAATCACCGTTAATGGCGGCTTTGCCGCCGCCGACAGGCTGGAAATTGATGGCCGTGGTCACTCCGAAAGTGGGGGGCAGGACGTGCCCTTCGTCGGTGATGGTCTCGGCGCGCGGGAGCGAGAACTTGTAGATTCCGCCGTCCGCGGCGCCTTTGCGGCCCAGTGCGGCATCAATCCCGGCGGAGTCCAGGTCCGGGGCCGTCTGGTCCCCGGCCGCGGCGGCCGGTGCGATGGCGGTGGCGTCCAGCGCCGCTTTGAGTCCCTCGGCGAGCTTCACGGGATCACCCATCGCATGGATGTGGGTCCACCACACCGAAGGGGACTGCTCGGGCAGGTGTTTATGCAGGGCAGTCTGCCCGATGCCGTGGGCCTGCAGCGCGTCCGTGACCTTGGGGAGCTCCGCCTCGGTCACGACCAGGTCACCCATCAGCATCGTCCCGTCGTCATACTTGGCGAACGCCGCGTAGCCTCCCAACGACAGGCCGGACTTGACCGCCACGCCGCCGGTGACAACATGAAGATCCGTCCTGGGCAACGGGATCCGGTAGACGGTGTTCCCGTCTCCGAATTTGCCGGTACGACCCAGCGCATCGGTGACCGGGTTCCAGTCGGCCTCAGCGGTGGACGCGGGCTGCAGCTGCTTGGCATCCGCCCCCATGGAGGAATCATGAGTGCTGCCAGTACTTGGACCCGCGGCGGGCGTCCCCCCACCGACCGTGCCTGTTCCAGTGCAGCTGGCCAGTGCCAGGGGCAGCAGCAGCGCGAGGACCGCCAGTCGATGGGGAAAGCTGCGATTGTTCGGAGGTGTCATTTTCCGGGACTCCTTGGGGTCTTTGTCGGCCTGCTAATCGTCATCATTCTCGGCGTCCGTCCCTCCGGGCAGCACACCGAGGACCTTGTCGTCCTTGTCCAGACGGACCCTGAGCGGGGTTCCATCCGGTTGGACGACCGCCACGTCCCACGCCGCAGGTCCCTGCTCACGCAGGGAAAGGACTTCCCCTCCATGGCTGCCGGGAACCGCGGCAACTGCCGCAGCGCGTGCATGGTTTCCAACCCGGTGATATAACCGCCCTGGCTCTGTACCGTCAGCGCACCGGCCGTTGCTGCGGCAGCAAGGAAAACACCACCGGCCACGAACAGGCTGATCCTGGTTCTGCGCTTCATCGCTCTCCTCATCGTGACGGTTGGGAGTCCTTGGAACGAACCCATTCCCCCTAATCATGATGTAACCAACGGCACATATTATGCAACCAGTGTTGCAAAGTGTTGGAGTGGTGCTGATCGGCCGGGGACGGTTGTTCAGCCGGAGGGCTACTCCCGCACTGCGTGGGGCCCGGATTAGATGTGGTGTCACCGCCGAGGATGAGGCAGCGCTGGAAGGACACGTAGAGGCCCTCGGGAGGGGCCGCCGGTTCCGGCGGGGCGGGGGTCCTTGTCATGGGCAGGGCCACGCATCATATCCATCAACAGTTCCCGGGTCACGGCGGAAGGTTCAGGCTGTGACCCGGCCGCATGGAGGGAGCCACTTCACGGATCCAGGCGGTCACAGTGGGTCACGTTCGACGTCCACTGAACACGACCATGCAACCATGGTTACACTTTATGTGCGGCCGGCGAAGGAAATCGCCCATCGCCGGTCCGGGTATGCGGAGGCCGGCCCGGTGTTACGGACCGGTGACCCTGAGCAGTGATGGCTAGTAGGAAGTTGAAGACTCTATGAATATGAAATCCGACCCCGGGGCGACACTGGCCGTGCGTGATCTGGTTCCGTTCCGGACCGCGGTGCGGACCTGGTTCCTGATTTCGCTGGAGACCTTCGGAGGTCCCGCTGGCCAGATCGCGGTGATGCAGCGCGTCCTCGTGGATGAGAAGCGGTGGATCGGGCATAGGAGGTTCCAGCACGCGCTAAACTTCTGCGTCCTGTTGCCGGGACCGGAGGCCCAGCAGCTGGCCATCTATATCGGGTGGCTGCTCAACGGCAGGCTGGGCGGACTCGTCGCCGGAGTCCTGTTCGTGTTGCCGGGTATGGTTGCGCTGCTGGTACTCTCCGTCATCTACGTTGCCTTCGGTACGGTCCCGGTCATCATGGCGGTGTTCGCGGGGGTGGCTGCCGCGACCCTGCCGATTGTGGCCCAGGCCGTGGTCCGGGTGGGAAAGCGGGCACTGTCCCACCCGGTCCTGGCTGCCCTGGCGTTGGCGGCCTTCGTGGCGTTGGCGTCCTTTGCCGTACCGTTCCCGGCCGTCATCGCCGCTGCGGGCCTCGCCGGCTGGGTCCTGAACCGTGCCGCCCCCGGGGCGATTGTCGCGGGCCCGGAGAAGGACGGGGCGGACACCGTCCCGCCGGTCATCGCGGATGACGCGCTGCATGCCGACCGGCTCTCGGGTGCGCGGACGGGCCTGATCCTGGCGGCCGGTCTGGTGCTGTGGTTCCTGCCCATTGTGGCCGTCGTGTTGTGGACCGGCCCCGGGTCGGCCCTGACCCAGCAGGGCCTGTTCTTTTCTGGCGCCGCAGTGGTCACCTTCGGCGGGGCGTATGCGGTCCTGTCCTATATCGCCCAACAGGCGGTGGATGTCTTCCACTGGCTTTCCCCCGGAGAGATGGTCCGCGGTCTGGCCCTGGCGGAAACCACGCCAGGGCCCCTGATCATGGTCGTGCAGTTCGTCGCGTTCGTCGGCGCGTACCGCCACCCGGGGAACCTTGATCCCTGGGTGGCTGCTTTCATCGGGGCGCTGCTGACCACCTGGGTGACGTTCGTTCCCTGTTTCCTGTTCATCTTCCTCGGCGCTCCGTACGTTGAACGGCTCCGGGACAACAGGACGCTGGCCGGAATCCTGGCGGGCATTACCGCCGCCGTCGTCGGCGTCATCGCGAACCTGGCCCTGTACTTCGCCGTCGATGTCTTCTTTTCACAGACAACGGCACTGGACTGGGGTCCGGTTCACCTGAGGCTGCCGGACCCGGGAGCGGTGAACCCCGTGGCAGCCGTGATTGCTGCCGCCGCCGGGCTGATGATCTTCAGGTTCCGTTTCTCGGCCCTGCGCACCATAGGAGTCTGTGCCGTGCTGGGCCTCGGCGCCGGACTGGCCGGCCTGCCTTTGGGCTGACCCTCAGTCCAGTCGCGACGACGGGCGAGGGGCAGCCTTCCGGCGGTGATCAGAGGCGGTTGTTTCCGTGCAGGAGGGCGTGGCGCTGGTGTTCGTACAGCCCGTCGAACAGGGTTCGGGTGAGCGTGAGGACCTCATCGTCGCCGGCGACCAGCGAGAGCCCGCGGCAGATGACATCAAGTCCCGGCGCCTCGGGGGAGTCGAACTTGTCATCGGCCAGGTCGGCCTCGTGCACCATGTGCGCGATCTGCCACAGCACGGGATCGGTGAGTTCGTAGCGGCGCAGGATGGTTTTCGAAGCTGCAGTCATCACCGTGATGGGACAGGTCCGCGCAGCGCATGTCGAAGGCGGTGGCATCGGCGGGCACGGCCGCCGGGTCGTGGACGAACACGAAGCGGGCGTCGGGGTCGATGCAGCGCCGGATCAGCCGTGCACAGGCCGCACGGTCCACGTGCACGCCGGCCCTTGTCGCCCATTTCACGGCGCCGCTTCCAGGGCCCGGCCAAGCCCGCGATGGCCGCGGCCGCGGTGTCCCGTTCGGGCGGGGGAAAATAATCGCGCTGCTGGATCCGGTGCAGTTCGCGGCGCAGCCGCCGTGACGTCTTCATCCGTCCGGCCTCGTCGTCCAGCCCCGCCTGGGCGGCTTCGTCCGCGACCTGCCGGTATTCCCCGGCGATGCTTTCTCCTGGGCCGGGGAGTCAGGGCTGCCGGTCCAGATCTGCGCTTCCCCTCCGGCCTGGAGGACTTCCTCAGCCACCCATTCGAGCTGTTCACGTGTCCGTCCAGGATCTGTCCGGCCCCGATTCGGCGCAGCCGGCGCCAGACCGAAATCCGGGGCGTCGATGGTTCGCAGGGGATTCGGTACGCCAGCAGGACCCAGTCAGCTCGGCTCACCAATTCATCGTAGGAGGACCGGTAATCCTCCGCAACGGCGCGCCTGCGCCGGCGGCATCAGTAGAGGAAGACATCAACGACCAGGGCCGCGGCCGCGGCCGCCAGTGCAAGATAAGCGAGCTTCGGCGCCGGGTCTTTCCTGCCCGCGCCGAGCATCAGGGCAACTCCCGCGCCTGCCAGCGTAAAGATCCCGGATCCGGTGTCCTGCCAGCTGATCGGGAAAAGGAGGAACGGCAGGTCATGGGAAAACAGGTCAAGGGCCCCGGTCCAGGTGAGGATTGAATTCCAGAATACCGGCATGACAAATGCGGCACCGGCAACGGTGGCCAGCACGGAGACGCGGCGTTCCTTCAGGAACACGGCGGTCACAGCCAGCGCCACAAGAGCCGACAGGAACGCGCCGAGGAGCATTTGGAGAGGATTCATCTGAGCTTTCGCGGTCGTTGGGAAGGGCCGCTTATTATTGTAACCGTGGTTGCAATAATAAGCGGAGCCTTGTTGCTTGCAATATATCCGCCTGGCCGAACGGGGACTCCTTGCTACGCCGGCACGGGAAGACGAGGATGTTCATGATGCCGGTACTGCTGGTTCTGACGACCATGCTCGCGGGCTGCTCTCCTTCGGCCCCGCAGGGGCGGCGGCAGCTTCCGCTGCGACAGGTTCAGGATGTTCCGTTGCCGGGAGGAGCCATCCGTCTGGACTATCAGGCTATCGATCCGGCCGCCAAGAGACTCCAGGGCGACGCCGTCGAGGAAATCCTTGCGTCCCATCCAGCGGCACTTCTCGACGAGGTCCCGTTGCATGTAGCCCGCGGTGGCGATCGGACCGCCGAACCCGGTCGTGCCCAGGTGCAAGAAGCACAGGATGAAGCGGCCGAACGGCACCGGCGCTATGGCTGGTTCAAGGGTCTCGTCCCCGGCGCCGCCCCGGGCCGGTCCGTCGCCGGGGGTCACGGTTTGGGCTCCATGATGCGCATCACCGGGTGGCCGTCGATGTTTTCCAGCGGGAAGTAGACCTGGTGGGTAACCTGGTCGACGGCGACGGTGTGGGCGTTGTCGGCGAGTTTGCCGGACGCCTTGGGTGTCAGGGTGCGGTTCTGTTCGTCGAAGACATTGACGATGCCGGACTCCGAGGCGACGTAGAGGCGGTGCAGTCCCGTATCGAAGGCGAGCACGTCCGGGTTGTCGCCGGTGTCGAACCGGGCGGTGACCTGTTTGGTGTCCAGGTCCAGGACCAGGAGTTTCGCGCTGCCCTCGCAGGCGACGAACGCCAGCTTGTTGGCCCCGTCGACGTAGAGGCCGTGGTTGCTGGTGCAGTCCGGGACCGGGATTCTGTCGGTGACCGTGTCAGTGTCCGGGTCGATGATGGCGAGCTCGTTGCGGTCCTGGACGTTGACCAGGACCGTCCCGCTGGAGGGGTCGTAGATGCTGTTGCCTGCTTCCCCGCCGATCTCGATCGGGGCCTTCGCGGTGTTCGTGGCGAGGTCGATCACCGTTTCGGCGTGGTCGTGTTCGTTGGAGACGTAGGCCTTGCCGTGGACCGGGTCGTAGGCGATCCCGTCCGGCGTGTTCCCTGCCGGGACCCGGGCGGTCACCTTGAGGGTGTTGGTGTCGATGAGGGCGACTTCGTTGGTTCCCGAAACGGCGGCCAGGAGGAGATGCCGGTCGGGCGCGAGGGTGACACCGTGAACCGAGGGTGTCCCCGGCACCGTCCCCGCCACCGTGCCTCTGGCCAGGTCGACGGCGTGGACGGTGCCGTCGCCGAGGTGGGCGATGTAGAGCCGCTTCGCCCCGGCGTCGAGGGCTTGGTAGTCGAGCCTGCTCGCCGCGCCGGGCAGGGCGATGTCCTGGACCTGGGTCAACGGCAGCGCCGACGCCGGGGCCGGTCCCGAGCAGGCACTCAGGGATGCCGGTAGCAGCAGGGCCAGCAGCCCTGCGGCGATCAACGCGGTCTTCGCGGGCCTGCGCGATAGTGTCGGTCCCATGGCTGTCTCCGTTCCGGTCAGAGGATGATGACGTTGGTGATGAATGCGACCAGGCCGCCGACCACCGCGGGAAGGGCCCGGCGGCCCAGTTCCCGGTGGACGGAGGCGACGACGGCCGGCGGCAGGGCGCCGGCGATCAGGCACCCCGCGTCCCCCACGCTGACGGCGGGCATGAAGTCCTCGTTCAGCGAGAACGCGTTGGCCAGTATCCGCCAGGCGATGACGGCCAGCAGCGTGCCCGCCGCGGCCGCGGCAAGATCCGCAACCGGCCAGCGGGCATACCTGCAGGCAAGGGCCACCGCGGCCGCCGCGATAACAGCGGAGATCACAATAAGCACGGGCGAAATCATGGGCGTCCTCCTGAAGCCTCGATGGCGGCGAGCACCGCATCCGGCCTGAACCATACCAGTTCAAGGTAACCACGGTTACAATTATATGGTGAAGAGTGAACCATTGATACCCGGCGGCTGGGTCCTGTTGAACTACCGGATGCCCCGCATCCCGTCCGGTCCGAGAGTCGCCATCTGGAGGCGGCTGCAGGCCCTGGGCGTCGCACAGCTCGGTGACGGGCTCGTCGCCCTCCCGGCCGACGCCCGCACCCGGGAGCACTTCGACTGGATCGCGGCCGAAGTCAGACAGGCGGGCGGAACCGCCGGCCTGTGGTTGAGCCAGCCCGCGTCCCTGGGGCAGGAGCGTGAGATCGCTGCAGGGATGGCCGCCGACCGTGCCCGGGAATACGAGGACGTCACGGCCGCTGCACACGCGGCCACGGCCCTGGATGCAACCGAACGCGCCAGGGCCGTGAAGCGGCTCCGTGCCGAGCTGCGCCGGATCGGCCGGCGCGACTACTTCCCGCCCCGGGAACGCGACACTGCCCACGCCGCCGTCACCGGCCTCGCCACCGCGGAGCTTCCCGCCCGCGCCATCAGCCCCTCGGGAGGACAGCCATGAAGTGGGCCACCCGCACCGGCGTCCACGTTGACCGGGCCGCCTGCGCCTGGCTGATCCGCAGGAACATCGACACCGCCTGCGAGTTCGTCTTCGTGGCGGACCCCGCCGAGGTCCCCGCCGACGCGGTGCCCTTCGACATGCCCGGCGTGGACCTGACCCACCACGGCCACGACTGCACCTTCGAAACCATGCTGCGCCGCTACGAGATCCAGGATCCCGTCCTGTGGAAACTCGCCGAAATCATCCACGAAGCCGACATCGACGACGAACGCTTCGACGCACCCGCCGCACCCGGCCTGGACATCATCATCCGCGGACTCTCCATGACCCTGAACGACCAACAGACACTCGCCGTGTGCGGCCCCATCCTGGACGGCCTCTACGACTACCTCAAACGATCCCTCATCCTCGGCCGCGAACCCTCCTGACCGCGACAGGCCGGATATGCACGTCATGCCGCAAGCTCCGGGTCCCCGCCGGCACGCCGCAGGAATGAAACCGTGGTTACAATAAAATCGGAATGGGCCGACCGGTAGCCGACAGGCTCCCCCCACCCCTTGACTGGAGTCTGATGATGACCGCAGAGATGCGAACCGAGACCGCCCCCGCCGAGTACGCCGACGTTGTCCTGGTCGGCGCGGGAATCATGAGCATGACGCTCGGAGTGCTCCTGAAAGAACTTCAGCCCAGCTGGAGCATTGCCGTGGTGGAGCGTCTGGGAAGCGCCGGGGGTGAAAGTTCGGACTCCTGGAACAACGCAGGCACGGGACACGCGGCCCTGTGTGAACTGAACTACACCCCCGCAGGCAGGGACGGAACGGTATCCCCGGACAAGGCGATCGCGATCAACGAACAGTTCCAGGTCTCGCTGCAGTTCTGGGCCCACCTCGCCGCCACCGGCAGGGTCGGCGCACCGAAAACGTTCATCAACCCGGTACCGCACATGAGTTTCGTCTGGGGAGGGCAGGCCACGGACTATCTTCACCGCCGGTATGAGGCACTGAAGCCGCAGCCCCTGTTCAGCACCATGGAGTTCTCCGACCGGGCCGACCAGCTGGAGGAGTGGACGCCTCTGGTCATGACAGGACGCCGCGCCGTTCAGCCCGTGGCGGGCTCCCGCGTGGCCGGCGGAACCGACGTCGATTTCGGAGCGCTGAGCCGCACCATGGCAGGCTTCCTGCAACGCAACGGCGCGGAACTCAACTTCGAGCACGAGGTCACGGACCTGGCCCGCGACACCAATGGCCGCTGGGACGTCTCCGTGCACAACCTCG
Source organism: Arthrobacter sp. FB24 (assembly GCF_000196235.1). Lineage (NCBI taxonomy): Bacteria > Bacillati > Actinomycetota > Actinomycetes > Micrococcales > Micrococcaceae > Arthrobacter > Arthrobacter sp. FB24. Next base: position 82,309 of record NC_008539.1, read on the forward strand.
GGTCAGGACGACGAGCGAAAATCAGGTCCCGGTTCGTGTTCATCGGCGCCGGGGGTGGAGCGCTGCATCTTCTCCAGCGCTCCGGCATTCCCGAGGGCAGAGGCTTCGGCGGATTCCCGGTCTCGGGCCAGTTCCTGCGCTGCACAAAAGATGAAATCGTCCGGGCGCACCACGCGAAAGTCTACGGGCAGGCCTCCGTCGGCGCTCCCCCCATGTCCGTTCCGCACCTGGACACGAGGGTCGTTGATGGAAAACGGTCCCTGCTGTTCGGCCCGTATGCCGGGTTCACCAGCCGGTTCCTCAAGAGCGGGTCCCTGCTGGATCTGCCCCGTTCCATCCGGCCCTCGAACCTCGGCCCCATGCTCGCGGTCGCCCGGGACAACCTCGACCTTTCCAGATACCTGCTGGGAGAGGTCCTGAAAAGCCGGGAGGCAAAGATCCGCACGCTGACGGACTACATGCCCACAGCCCAGGACGCCGATTGGGACCTGATCACGGCGGGCCAGCGGGTTCAGATCATCAGGAAAGACCCGACCAGGGGCGGAGCGCTGCAGTTCGGGACTGAGCTCATCACCTCCGGCGACGGGTCTCTTGCCGCCCTTCTGGGCGCCTCCCCCGGCGCTTCGACCTCAGTGTCGATCGTGCTGGATCTGCTCGAACGCAGCTTCCCTCAGCAGTTCCCCCGCTGGCAGCCCCGGCTGACGGACATGATCCCCGGATACGGACACCGGCTCAACGACAACCCGGCGCTGGCCGAGGAAGTGCTCGCCCGCACCGGCGCTGCGCTGCAACTTCACCCCGGCAGCGGGGACGGCAACCAGGGCGGGGGTGCTGCCCGTGGGGCGCGCTGATACGTACCTTCAACCCGGCGCCCCGGATCCGGTGCTTCCCAAGGACCTGGTCCTTGACCTGGCCGGACGGTTTCTTCCCGACGGAAACAACGGCGCCGATACGCGCTTCGACGTGGACGAGTCCGGCGGCGAAGCCCGGGCGTACATGCTCGGAAGTGGCATCGTCGTCAAGACACAGCGCCCCCACCGGCTGCGCCCGCGCACGAGCCTTGAGAAGGAAGCACACGTTCTGAGCCTGCTCGCAGGACCCCTGGCCGGGCGGATCCCGCGGCTGTTCGGCTACGGCAGGGAGGACACCGCGGCAGGCCCGGTGGAGTTTCTGGTGATGAGCAGGATCCGGGGATGCGCCGCCCTCCATGCCGGCCTTCCGGCGCGGGAGGCGCTGCTGGCCAGTTTGGCGGATGTCCTGCGCTCGGTCCACGCCGCCGACGTTACCGGCCTTCGGGACAGCGGCCTGTTACCCGCCGACGTCGACTCAGCCGCCCTGCGCGGCCGTCTACAGCTCGGATTCGCCGATGCGTGCGACGGATTCGCCGCACACCGCGACCGGTATGCCGGTGCGGGTGCCCCGGAACGGATCGCCATCGCGGCGGTCGATGCCCTCGCGGGCCTAACGGACGAATCACCGGTTCTGCTGCATTCCAATCCCGGGCCGACGCATGTCTTCGTCGGGGACGGCGGCCTCTGTACCGGGCTGATCGATTTCGGCGACGCCTATGCATCCCATCCGGCCCTGGACCTGCGCAGCTGGCCCGATCCGGCGGACCGCATCGTGCTCCATGAGGCCTATACCGGCGGCCGGCCGACCACCCGCGGGTTCGACGCAGTCTGGACGGTTGTCATGATCCTCGCGGACCTGAACGCGATGCTGCACAGGGCCGACCTTGCCGAGGCGGCCGGTCGCGATCTTGCCCTGCGTCTGGCGCAACTGTGAGCAGCGGACCTGCCGTGTGAACGAGGACCCGGCCCCTGTCCGGCCCGGGAGCGGAAACCCCGGTCTCTGGCGCGCGATGCTGCCCTACGGCCGCCAGGTCGCCGGGCTGCTGGTCCTCGGCTCCGTGTGCGGTGTCCTGATGAACACCGCTGTTGTGCTGCCGTCGCTGCTGCTGGGACAGGCAGTGAATACGGTGGTGCAGTTCCGTGACGGGCAGGCCGACGCGGCCTCGGTCACCGCGGCGCTGGTGCTTCTGGTCGCCGGGACCCTCGCGACGGAACTGCCGCGGATCGGCAAACGCTGGTGGCTTGGCGTGTCCAGCACCCGCCTGCTCGCCAACGTTCGCTCCGATGCTCTGCGCGGGGTTCTGGCCTGGCCCGCGGACCGGCTGCACCGCGCATCAGTCGGTGACCTCATGGCCAAAATCATTGGGGACGTCGAAGTCCTCGGTCTCGGCGTCAAGGAGGTGATGATCGAAACGTGGGACACCCTGCTGTTCTCGCTGTCCTTCGCCGTGGCCATGATCCTTCTTGATCCGGGGCTGGCCCTCCTGGCACTGGTGCCCGTGCCGGCGGCGCTGGCCCTTGGCAAGGCGGCCGGCACCTGGGTATCCCGGCGCACGCTGCGGGCGAGGGAGGCTAACTCCCTGCTGACCGCTTTCGCCCAGGAGGGGCTGACGGGTCTGCGGGTGCTTCGCGTATCGGGCCGCGGGGGCGCCTACGCGAACCGCCTGCGCGCGCTGGCCGAACACCAGGCCCATGCCGAGATCGCGGCCACAAGGCTGCAATCAGCACTCGCTCCCGCTTACACGGCGCTGACCAGCGCCGGTGTCGTCGCCGTGCTGTGGGTCGGTGGCCAGCAGGTGACAGCCGGCACTCTCACCATCGGAGGCCTGGTCGCGTTCCTGACGATGTTCACGCGGTTCACCGGCCGGGCCTTCCGGATACCGCAGATGGCCAACCGCGTGCAGGCCGCCGCCGCCGCCCACACCAGACTTGCCCCGCTGCTGGCTCCGCCGCCCCCGCAGCGAAACGAACCAAAGCACGCGGCCTGGAACCCGGCCCGGATCGCCGGACTGACCCGGCAAACAAACCCCCGGACCAGCCGGCGCGGTCCGGGAGGCGCTGCCGTGAGCGTCAGGAATCTGTCCTTCACCTACCCCGGAGCCACCGCCCCGGCACTGAAAAACGTGGACCTGGACATTGCGCCCGGTGCGCTGGTCGCCGTGACGGGCCCGGTCGGTTCCGGCAAGACCGCATTGGCCGGGATTCTTCTTGGACTGCACCGGCCCGACCACGGACGCGTCCGGGTGGACGGGGCCGACCCGGCCACCTGGAGCGCCGATGACCGCGCCGGGGTCGGCTACCTCCCACAAGCGCACCAGGTTTTCTCCGGCAGCATCGAACAGAACATCCTGCTCACCGACGGCTCCGACCACGCTGACAGGGAGGAACCCAGCCGTCTGAGGCAGGCCCTGCACACCGCGCAGCTCGACGACGATCTCGCCGGGATGCCCGAGGGCACGGCCACCGGGATCGGCGAGCAAGGAGTGCGCGTCTCGGGCGGCCAACGCCAACGGATCGCGCTGGCCAGGGCGCTGGCCGCTCCGCACACACCGCCCCGGCTGCTCGTCCTGGACGATCCGTTCTCCGCCCTTGACCTGGTCACCGAAGCCGGGCTGATCACGGCACTCCGCGCCGCTGTCGGTCCGGGCGCCCCCGCGGAACGGCAGGCAACGGTGCTCCTGTGCTCGACCCGATTGGCCGCCTTCCCCGAGGCCGACCTCATCGTCGTACTCGACGCCGGCCAGGTCCTTGAAAGCGGAACACATTCCCGGCTCCTCGCAGCCGGAGGCCTCTACGCGCGCATCTTCACGGCACAGCAGCACGTCACGGCCGCGCGGCAGGAAAAAACGTGAGCACCCACCCTGCCGTCGCCCCGCCGGCACCCGCGCTCCTGGCCCGCGAGCTGGGAGCACTGATCCGCCCCTGGCGCGCACGGATTGCAGGCGTCCTCATCTGCGTGCTCGGGGCAGCCGCGCTCAACCTCGTCCCCGCCCTGGTCCTGCGGCACATCATCGACACCGGGCTCACCCCGGCGGGCAACGCCGGCCTGGGCCCGGCCGCATGCCTCTACCTGGGCGCCCTGGTAGGCGCCGCACTGCTCACCTCAGGCTACGGCTACCTCGCTGCCACGCTCGCCCAACTCAGCCTGGCCGAACTTCGGGGACAGCTGTTCGAACACCTGCTCCGGCTGCCAACGGCCTACCACGACCGGACCCCCATCGGGGACTCCATCTCCAGAACCACGGCCGACGTGGAGACGATCGGCAACCTGTTTTCCTCCTCCGTGCCGACCCTGATAGGACAGACAGCCGGGCTCTCAGCCGCCGTCGCGACCATGCTTGCCCTCAGCCCCGTCCTCACCGGCGCCGTCATCATCACCATTCCTCCCATCGTGCTGCTCACCCGTCAATTCCGACGCAAAGTCCGTGATGCCGAACGCGCCACCCGGAAAGCAGTGGGACTGGCGAATTCCCAACTGGCAGAAGACTTATCGGCGGTAGACGTCATCCGCGGTTTCGGACGCGAAGCCCTGTTCGCCAACCGGTTCCGGCTGGTCCTGCTCCAATGGCTGCAGGCCGCGAACCGATCCGTCCTCTACAGTGCGTTCTACGCCCCCATGCTGGCCACACTCGCTGCAGTGGCCACCGCCTCACTGCTGTGGCTGGGCACCCGGAACGCATTCGATGCCTTCGGGGTGAGCGTGGGAACCCTGACCGCCTTCGTCGTGCTGTTCGCGCAATTCTTCACCCCGCTGGTGAACCTCGGGGAGGAATGGCAAAACGTTCAGGGAGCCCTCGCCGGCGCCGAACGCGTCTTCGCCGTCCTCAGGCTCCCGCCCGACCAGCCACCCCCAGGATCCGGGCCCCCGCCCACGCTCCCTGAAGGAGACATGGCGCTGGCCGTCAATGACGTCACCTTCGGCTACAGTGCCTGCCAGAGCGTGCTGCACCATGTCACACTGACCGTGCGCGCCGGAGAGCACGTGGCAGTCATCGGCCGCACCGGCGCCGGCAAATCAAGCCTCCTGTCCCTGCTGGCCGGCCTGTACCGCCCATGGTCCGGACACATCACCCTTGCCGGCTCGGACCCATGCAGCCTCGACGACACCGGCCGCCGGGCCGTGCTCGGCTACGTACCTCAAAACGTGACCCTTTTCCCCGGCACCATCGCAGAAAACATCACGCTGGAAGACCCGTCCATAACACTGCACGACATCCTGCTCGCCGCACAACTAGCCGGAGCCGACAGCTTCATCAACACCCTGCCGCAAGGGAGCGCAACGATCATCAGCGACACCGGACACGGCAACGGAGTACAACTATCAGCCGGACAACGACAGCTCCTCGCACTGGCCCGGGCCATGGTGGCACGCCCGAACGTCCTGCTTCTGGACGAAGCCACCGCGGTCGTGGACGGTGCCAGCGATTCGGCATTCCGCGAAGCCCTGCGCACACGTGTCATTCCGACCGGAACCGCAGTGCTCACCGTCGCCCATCGGCTCGTCACCGCCAGGGAAGCGGACCGCGTGATCGTGATCGACGCCGGCCGAATCATCGAACAGGGAACACCCTCCGAGCTGCTCGCCGCCGGAGGCAGATTCGCCGACCTCGTCACCCTCGAAGAAGCCGGATGGGACTGGAGAGAGCAGCCCGATCGCTAATCGTCACCGGAATTCACCGACCCCGCTTAGCCATTCGATGCCCGCCGGCAGCTCCATGCTGCGCCGCCACAACATCCAGAACCCGTCCTGTGGACACCCGCCGACATCATCCACGAATCCGACATCGACGACCAACGCTTCAACGCCCCCGCAGCACCCGGCCTGGACATCATCATCCCCGGACTGTCCATGACCCTGAACGACGAACAGACCGTGGCCCTGTGCGGACCCGTCCAGGACGGACTCGACGACTCCCTCGAATGATCCCCCCTCCCCGGCAGGGAACCCTCCTGACCGGGCGCCCTCCGGGCGGTGCCGCCCGGTCAGGAACCGCCGGAACGCATACACATGTGCGCAAATGGCTTAGTATTGCGGATCGGGGCAGATGCGCCGAACGTCGCGCAAGGCTGAGCCTAAAGGGAGAACACCGGTGCAGGTAATTGACCTGAGACACGATGTCGGACGGGTGCGTGAGCGGCTCCCGCGGGCGGAATTTGACCTGCGCGCAGCTACCGCGGCAGCCGCCCCGGTCGTTGAGGATGTGCGCACCCGTGGACTCGACGCCGTCCTGGACGCGACCCGAAAGTTCGACGGACTCGACCTGAAGACCGTCAGAGTCCCCCCGGAGGAGCTTCAGCGGGCCCTGGACGCCCTGCCCCCGGCCGTCCGGCACGCCCTGGACACGTCAATTGACAGGGCACGGAAGGTCCACCGTGACCAGATGCCCGCCCCGGTCTCCACGCAGCTGGCCGGGTCCTCCACGGTTTCCTACTCTTGGCTGCCGGTCGCCCGGGTGGGTCTTTACGCTCCCGGAGGCCTGGCCGCCTACGCGTCCAGCGTGGTGATGAACGTGGTCCCAGCCCAGACGGCCGGAGTGGTCTCCCTCGCGGTCTGTTCCCCGCCCCAACCCGATACCGGGTGGCCGGCCGCGCCGGTAATGGCCGCCTGCGCGGCCCTGGGCGTGAGCGAGGTTTACGCGGTGGGTGGGGCCCAGGCGATCGCGATGCTCGCCTACCGCGCGGCGGCTCCGGACGGGGCGATGGTCTGCCAGCCGGCCGATGTGGTGACGGGACCCGGCAACATCTACGTCGCCGCGGCCAAGCGCATCGTCCAGGGCGACGTCGGGATCGACTCCGAAGCGGGCCCGACCGAAATCATGATTCAGGCCGACGGGAACGCGGACCCGGCATATGTGGCGGCGGATCTGCTGAGCCAGGCCGAACACGAACCCGGCGCCGCCGCTTTGCTCGTCACCCCCTCCGAGGAGCTCATCCGAAATGTCCAGCGGGAACTGCGGGCACGGCTGGCCGCAACCAGGCATTCCTCCCGTGCCGGCCGCGCGCTGGAAGGCAGGCAGTCCGCCCTGGTCCTGGTCCGTGACCTTGAACAGGGACTTGAGGTCGTCAATGACTACGCCGCGGAGCATCTTGAGATCCTGACCCGGAATGCCCTCGAGCTCGCCGGACAGGTCACCGCCGCCGGCGCGATCTTCGTCGGCCCCTGGTCCCCGGTGTCCCTCCGCGATTACTGCGCAGGATCAAACCATGTTCTTCCCACCTCCGGGAATGCCCGGCATGCCTCCGGGCTCTCCGTCTACACGTTTCTGTGCGGCGTTCAGACCATCCACTACGACCGGGCCGGCCTGGCACAGGTCGCCGGCGACGTCGTCGCCTTCTCCGGGGCCGAAGACCTGCCCGCGCACGGGGAAGCCGTCCTTGCCCGCATACCCGATGCCGCCCGCAGTGACCTCTGAGCGGCGGGAGAGGAGTGCCGGCACCAGGAAGAAACCGCCGGTCAGTGCCGTCACGCCCTCGGGCGCCCGGTTCCTCCTCACCGCCGACGCCCTGGAAATGATCCTGGTCTTCGGCGGGACACTCCACTGCTACCGGGGGGCCGGAGGCTGCCGCAAACAGGGCCTGTACTTTTCCCGTACACGTCCCAAAAAGGCGCTGGACTGCCGGCTCCTGCCCGAACACTCGGACGGCGACCAGGGTACGGGCGCCACGGAGCGGCAGGACATAGCGGTCAGCGTCAGCGCCGATCTCGCGCCCGCGCTCGACGGTGCCGTCCTGGACTTCGGCAACTACAACGGCATTCAACGCTTCGTCTGGACCACCCTGCCCGGGGTCAAAGGACCCTCCTGCACCTGCCTGCGGTCCGTCGGCCCACCGGCCGGGAAACGGTCGCCATGCCTGGATGACCGGCGCATCGGCCTCACCGACCTATAGAAACGCCCGGCCCCACGCGGAGCGGACAACCCGGACCGCGCGGCTTCGCCGCAGAGCGTGAGAGCGGTGACACACGATTCAGCACATGCCATAATGTGCGCATGGATGCAGATATGAAAGTATGCGGCCGGGATCCCGACAGCCGATTCGTCGACCTTGCCGCCGAAGTCTTCGCCATGCTCGCCGACGCCACCCGCGTACGCATCATCCTGGCCCTGCGCGACGGCGAACTGTCGGTAAACCACCTAGCCGACATTGTCGACAAGACCCCCGCAGCGGTCTCCCAGCACCTGGCCAAGATGCGCCTGGCCCGATTTGTCGCCACACGCCAGGACGGCACCCGCGTGTTCTACCGCCTCGAGGATGACCATGCCCGCCACCTCGTGACCGAAGCGATTCTTCAGGCCGAGCATTCCCTCGACGGCACGCCGCGCCACCACCACTCCGGAAGCAGGACGACCCCATGAGCAACCCGCACCAGCACCCCCACACGCACGACCACGACGACCCGGCGGGGCACGAAAACCCCGGTCCCGGAGAGCCCCACGACGGCCATGATCCTCGCCACGCCGACCATGCCCACCCCCATCCCCATCCCGACGAGGGGCACTCCCACGCCGACCATGCCCACCCCCATCCCCATCCCGACGAGGGGCACTCCCACGCCGACGGCGACCACCGCCACGCCCATCCGCATGAAGAGCACTCCCACGCGGACGGTGGCCATGCCCACCCCCATGACGGGAACTCTCACGCCGACGGCGGCCACGGCCATGCCCACCCCACCGGGATCAAGGGATTCTTTTACGGACTCTTCGTCCCGCACAGCCATGACGCCTCGGATTCGATCGACGACGCCCTGGAGGCCAGCACCGAGGGCATCCGGGCCCTGAAAATCAGTCTCTTCATCCTGCTCGGCACCACTCTTCTGCAGCTGATCGTTGTCCTCTTCAGCGGATCTGTGGCGTTGCTCGCCGACACCATCCACAACTTCTCCGATGCCCTGACAGCGTTGCCCCTGTGGGTTGCGTTCATTCTCGGCCGGCGGGCCGCCAGCCGCCGCCACACCTACGGCTACGGCAAGTCCGAAGACCTGGCCGGACTCTTCATCGTCGCCGTCGTCGCCCTCTCTGCGGTCGTTGCCGCCTGGCAATCCATCGACCGGCTTTTCCATCCGCATCCACTGGAGAATCTCTGGTGGGTGGTGGCCGCGGGCCTCGTGGGCTTTATCGGCAACGAGGCGGTTGCGGTTTACCGCATCCGGGTCGGGCAGAAGATCGGCTCCGCCGCACTCGTCGCCGACGGGGTCCACGCACGCACCGACGGATTCACCTCCCTCGCCGTTGTCGTCGGCGCCGGCGGCGTCATGCTGGGATTCCCCCTGGCCGACCCGATCGTCGGCCTGCTGATCTCCGTCGCCATCATCATCCTGCTCTGGGGCACCGTCCGCAGCATCGGCCGCCGGCTCATGGACGGCATCGAACCCGAACTGCTGGACCGCGCCCAGACCGCCCTGGAAAGAACACCCGGCGTTCTCTCCGTCCCCAGGCTGCAGCTGCGGTGGGTCGGACACCGCCTCCAAGGAGCGGCCACCATCATGGTCGCCAACACCTCCCTGGCCGAGGCGGAAAAGGTCATCGCGCAGGCCGAAACCAGCCTGGCCGCCGCGCTGCCCAACCTTGACGACATGCCCATCCGCGCCATCAGCGGCACCCCCGCCACCTCCGGCGCGCCGTCCCAAACACCGCCGCCGCATGCACATCCGGGCCAGGGCAGTCACGGGTGGGAACACCGGCCCTGACCGCGGAACCGTGCGGGGGCGAAAGTCGACTAAGGTAAGTGCATAGACGCGCACGTATGCACTTAAGAGAGTTGGCCTGATGTTAGCGGTTCTGCGGAATGTGACCTACCGGCGGCTGTTCGCCGCCCAGATCGTGGCCCTGGTCGGCACCGGCCTGCTCACGGTGGCTCTCGGGCTGCTGGCCTATGACCTGGCCGGCTCGAACGCCGGGGCGGTCCTGGGCACGGCCCTGACGATCAAGATGCTGGCCTACGTGGGTCTGGCCCCGGTGATCAACGCGCTGGTGGCGCGGCTGCCGAAGAAGCCGGTGCTGATCGGGGCGGACCTGATCCGTGCGGCGATGGCACTGTGCCTGCCCTTCATCACCGACACCTGGCAGATCTACGTCGTGATCTTCCTGCTGCAGTCCGCCTCCGCGACCTTCACCCCGGCCTTCCAGTCACTGATCCCCACCATCTTGAAGGACGAGCGGGACTACACGCGCGCATTGTCCCTCTCCAGGCTGGCCTACGACATGGAAGCCCTGGTCAGCCCGGCCCTTGCGGCCCTGCTGCTGACGCTGATCAGCTACAACAACCTGTTCATCGGCACCGTTGCCGGCTTCCTGTTCTCGGCCTTCATGGTCACCATCACGGTCCTGCCCCGGATTTCCGCCCCGGCGGGGCCGCAGACGTCCCTGTGGCACCGGACCACACTGGGCACACGGATCTTCTGGCGCAACCGGCGCCTGCGGTCCCTGCTGGCCCTGAACCTCGTGGTAGCAGCCCCGACCGCACTGGTGCTCGTCAACACCGTGGTCTACGTCCGTGACGTCCTACACCGCCCCGACACCGACCTGGCCTTGGCCCTGGCCTGCTTCGGTGTCGGTTCAATGATCGTCGCCCTGTCCGCGCCCCGGGTCCTGGACCGCTTCGGGGACCGTGCCGTGATGCTCACCGGCGCCGCACTGATCCCTGCCGTGCTGGCCGGCGCCGCACTCCTGACCTTCCTGGGCGTCGGTGGTGCGGGGTGGTGGCTGCTGCTGGGGCTGTGGTTCCTGCTCGGTGCGACGAACTCCACGATCCTCACGCCCTCCTCCCGGCTGCTGCGCGATGCCTCCACCGAGGAAACCCGCCCCTACGTATTCACCGCACAATTCTCCCTCTCCCACGCCTGCTACATCCTGACCTACCCGCTGGCCGGCTGGATCGGGGCGATGGCCGGTTTGGGCTGGGCTGCGCTTGCGCTGACAATTATTGCGATGATAGGCAGTGCAGGTGCATTCCTGTCCTGGCCACGGCACACCGCCGCGGCATCCCAGGAACCAGCCACAGAGGAGCAGACCGTTGAGCAGCCGGCCTAGCAGCGCGTTCAACCCCGTCCCCGGGGAACCCTCCCTGGCCCACCCCGTCACCCCGGGCCCGGAACTGCTCGAAACAGCCGCCGGGACACTGCGGATGCTCGCCGAACCCACCCGCCTGCACCTGCTCTGGCAGCTCTCCACCGGCCCGAAAACCGTCACCGAACTCGCCGACGCGTCCGGGGCGCCCCGGACCGTGGTCAGCCAGCACCTGGCAAAACTGCGGCTCAGCGGCCTCGTGGACACCCGCAAGGACGGCCGGCACGTCATCTATTCCCTCCACGACGGGCACCTGGTCCGGCTCATCCGCGAAACCATCAACCACGCCGACCACCTGATCACCGGCGAACCGGCCCACGACTGACCCCTCCCCATGCCGGCCAACCCCACCCCAGGTAACCCAGGAGCACGCCCATGAGCGCCAACGCGCCCCTGCGGTTTCTGCGCACCTGCGTGATCACCGCGTCGGTCCTCGGCCTCGCGGCGGGAGCCCACGCCGCCGCCGGCGGCCACCTGCCGCCGGCGGCAGTGATGACCCTGCTGACCGTCCTGGTCATGGCCCCGGTCATGGCCCTGTCCCGCTACCGGCTGTCCCTGCCCGCCATCGGCGGAATCCTCGCCGCGGGCCAGGGCCTCCTGCACCTGGCCTTCACCGGCCTTTCCGGCCCCGACGGACACTGCGCCCCTGCCGGTATCGCCGCACACACCCACCACCAGACGTTCGCCATCCCGGATTGTGCCCTCACCGGCGTCACCGCCGCGGCGGCCGCCGGAGACGACATGGCTGCCGGCGCCGGGGCGGCCATGACCGCGGCACACGCCCTCGCCACGGCGGTAACGGCGCTGATCCTGGCCCGCGGCGAGGCGGCCCTCTGGCAGCTGCGCGCCTGGCTCCGGCTCCTGGCCGGCATCCTGCACCCGGTCCCCATGCCGCCCACCCCGCGGATCCCTGCGCTGCGGACCGAAACCGCCCCGATACGCGCTGCCAGTACATCGCAGGCCCAGCCACGCGGCCCGCCGTTCCTGACGGTCCGGCCCCTCCAGACGTTCGGAATCCTGCGGCTGCCGGACCCCAACCGCCTTCACCCCATACCTTTTGCCTGCCGCCTCCCTGCGGTCCAGGCTGTCCCGAAAGGACACCCCCGTGATTTCTTCCTTCCGCCGCGCCCGCATCGCCGGTGCGCTCACCACGGCCCTGGCGTTCACCGCGTTCCTGGGCGCAGGCCCGGCCCAGGCCCACGATTCCGTGGCCTCCACCAGCCCAGCCGAGGGGCAGACGCTCACCACCAACCCCGGCAAAGTGACCATCACCCTGACCAAACCCCCGACCACCGGAATCGCCGGGGCCAACATCATCAAGGTCACCGCCCCCGACGGCCACATCGTCAGCACCGGGGACATCACCGTGGAAGGGGCCACCCTAAGCACCGCCGCCGACATCGACCACCCCGGCAAACACACCGTGGACTGGCGCGCAGTCTCCGCCGACGGACACCCCATCGAAGGAACCCTCAGCTTCACCTACGCCCCCGACGAAACCGGAACGACGGCCCCATCAGCCGCCGCCACCCCGGCAACAGGAACCCCGGAACCGGCTGGCCCCGGCGCAGCGGCGCAGGCCGCCGCACCCGCAGCCCAGACAGCCACAGCGGACATGACCGGATGGCTGATCGCGGCCGGCATCGTCATCATCTGCCTCGCCGGCGCACTGGTGTACGTCGCCACCACGAGGAAGAAGCCGGACACCGGAAAATAGCCCGACGGCCCGGCGCGGTGCCCCAAGCGGTGCCGCGCCCGGCCCGGCACTGCGTGAGTGCAGACGACTTCTGACACTCGGTGCAAACGACTTCTGAAATCGACAGGTTCCTCGGAATGCCGGGAAACATCAATGTCCCGCATGTAGTCCCAAAAGTCTTGCAACAAATCCCTGTTACGGAGACAACTTTCGGTACGGTTCTGACATGGATATCGGGTACGCAAGGGTCTCAACGACGAAACAGGACCTCGCCCGCCAAATGGACGCCGTGGCGGCTGCGGGCATCAAGGCCGAGCACATCTACGTGGACAAGAAGTCCGGGGCTAACACGAACCGGCCAGGGCTGCAGGAAGGGATGCGCCATGCAAGGGCCGGGGATGTGATCGTGGTCCACACACTGGATGGCTTTGGCCGGACAGTGAGGGACACCCTGAACCTCGTCCATGAGCTCAAAGAAGGGACATCGGGATCCGGACGCTAGCCGATCCCATCGCCATCGACACCACAGCACCAGACAGTTCACTGGCTCAGCTGGCGTTCGTGATGCTGGCTCTGTTCGCCGAGATGGAACGGACCTACTCCGCCGAACGGGTAGCCCATGCCAGAGCCGTGGCCACCGCCAACGGCCGGCGGACCGGACGGCCGTCCGTCGTAGACCCGGACAAGCTCGAACACCCCGCCATGCTCCGCGATAAAGGAGTACCCATGCGGGAAATCACCGCCAAAACAGGACTGGCACGAACAACCCTGTACCGGCACCTTCCGCCCCGCTCCCCCGCCACAAACTGAGGCGCCCAGGCAGGGGGTACCAACCAAAAACGGGCATACCCACCGCTACGTGACCTTCTTACCCACGAACCTAACCGAGGGCCGGGTGATTGCTGATAAAAGGCTTCACCGTGTAGTGCAGCAATCCCCTAATTTTATTCTTTTGCCCCGGCGTGATGTCGCTGCGCTTGTTGAACATGTCCAGAAGAAACTGGTAGTCGTTTGCGCCGTCATTGCGGTTGAACTGGGTGGCCGGGAACGCGTCCTCTTCGTACAACCATCGCAAGATTTCGCGGGAAAAGTCTGCGTTGAGGGAAACTTGCTCTCTTGCAAGAATCTTCTTTCGAAGATCGAACAGACCCCGGAATACGGTGATCTGAAGGTTCAGTTGGCTGCTCTGGAAGTGCTCTACGCACTTGCTGCCAATGTATTCCAGCGGCAGTCCGCTGTTCAGGTTTTGGATGGTGTACATATACCGAAGATGCTGCTGGCCGCAGACGCATTCGCCCTCTTGGAGGGGATCTTCCTCCACCGCTGTTACGGTCCACTCGTGCACAGCACGAAAGAACTCATCAGCTACTGAGTTGTCCTCGATAACCTTCTTCAGCGTTTCAAAACTGTTCACCGCCACGGCATTCCCCTAATCTACGGGCAAAACTCTACAGCGCTTCCTGAGGGCTTCTGCACAGCTCACCGTCAGCTACTCCCACCGCAGCCCGGGCCCGCTATTTAGTGTCCGTAATAAAGGCGGGACTAGAGGCTATAGAGCCATGTCCC